>JANOUM010000082.1:0-9998 GCA_031416855.1 Rhodoferax sp.
ATGGTCGGGACCGCACCGAGGTGCGCGCGGTGGGCGCAGCCCGCAGAACATCTGCCATCACGCCCGCTCGCGCCACGGTGTTGCGCCGGTGATTTCAAGTATAGGGGGGTACCGCGCCGTCCCATCGGGTGCTGCCACCGGGCCCAGCGGTGGTGGTCTTGAGGTTGCGCAGGTCGAGCTCGACGTTCCAACGCCGCGTGTACAGCGCGCTGAAATCGTCTTTGCCAACTTGCCGGTCATCGAGCCGCGTGGTGACCGGCACCTTGTGGCCGCCCCGGGCTTCCCGCACAGTCAGTTGAACGGGAAAGCCAGCCTATTGCTTGGGCGTCAGCCGCCTCCTTTTGCTTTCAAATTCAATCGCTTACGCCCAAGACTTCAATGCCATCAGGCCAAAGCAAGTGGCATTCACTCTAGGCCATGATGACGCCGGCAAATCCATGTTCGATGTCTGCCGCCCAAGACGCCGGAATCGACACGGGGTGCGTCAGGATGATCTGGCCGAACGTCTTGCCCAAGGGGTCGTTGCGCAGCGACGCCGCGCCCCCACCCCCCAGCGCATCGTCCAGGACAAAGTTGTAGGCCGCGACGCCAGGGACTTCGTAGCGGTGAACCTTGCCTTTGGCGAGGTGGGCAAACCAGTCCGCGACGGCTTGCGGCGTGAGCTGCTCACCAATCACGGCGGCAAATTTCGGGTCACGCGCGATCACGGCCACATGCGCCCTGTCGCCCTTGTCGCCACTGCGCGCAACAGCAAGCGCCGACAGCGGCACGGTGACCTGTTCACCCGCGGGGCGCGCCGCATGTGCAAACCGGCGGCCCTCGCAAGGGGCGTTGTCCCTGCCCGGCTGTGGCAGGGTCAAGGCCTGGCGTGCGCCATCAATGACAGCGTCCACGGCCACGAAAGACTTGGGCCAGAGGAATGAGAACAGGCGGTAGATGGCCTGCGGTTTTTGCCGTCCGCTGAAACCAGTGGTGCCGGGCGCACCCGCGATGCCCATGTGCGCCACCTCGGCAGACAGGATCTCCAGGGCTTTCGCATTGGCGTGGTGCACGGCCAGGCGCACCACCACTTCGCGAGCGCTGACGCGCGCGTTGGCGCCGAACGAAGGCGCCTCGCTGCCCAGCACCTCGATGCAGACACGTGAGAAGTCCGCGTGCCCGTGTTTCTTCATGAGCCGACCCGCGCGGGCCACGATGGCCTCCACCGCACGGCGGCCCATGGCGGCAGCATCGGCGCCGACAAAGGTCAGCGTGGTTGACAGCCGGAAGCCGTCCAGCCAGGTGCCGCTGACCTTGTACGTGGTCGTCGGCGCCGAGCCCTTTGCGCCCGTGATGCGCACGCGGTTCGGCCCTGCCTGCACGAGTTCGACGCCGGTGAAGTCGCAGCTCACGTCCGCCAGCAGGTAGTTGGCCGGATCGCTCACCTCATAGAGCATCTGCTCGGACGCAACCAGCGGCGTGATCAGCCCACCCGTACCTTCAGGCTTGCACAGCACGAAGCTGCCGTCGGCCTCGCATTGCGCGATGGGGTAGCCCATGTCCTCCCAGCCAGGCACCTTCCACCAGTCGGTGAAGAGTCCGCCGGTGGTCTGCGTGGTGCACTCCAGCAGATGGCCGACCAGGCTGCCCGCTGCCAGGCGGTCAAAGTCGTCTGGCTTCCAGCCGAAGTGGTGAACCAGCGCCGCCAGCGCCAGCGCACTGTCCACGCAGCGCCCGGTGATGACCACATCGGCCTCCTGGCGCAGGGCCTCCACGATGGGGAATGCGCCAAGATAGGCGTTCAGGCTGGTGAGGGTCTCCGGCAGCCGGTCGCCGGAGAACATTTCACGCACGCCCGCATTCACCACAGAGGCTTTTGCCGGCAACAGGTCATCGCCCTCGATGACTGCAATGCGCAGCGTGACGCCGGCGGCGTGCGCCGCCTGCCGCAGGGCGGCGGCGCAACCCTGGGGATTCATCCCCCCGGCGTTGCTGAGCACGCGGATGCCACGTTCCTTGATGCGACCCAGGTGGGGCACCACGGACTTGATGAAGTCGGTCGCATAGCCGAGCTCGGGGTTGCGGGCCTTGGCGCTGGCCATGATCGACAGCGTGAGTTCCGCGAGATAGTCGTACACCAGCACGTTGACGTCGCCGCGCTCCATCAGCTGGGTGGTGCCCTCGTTGCTGTCGCCCCAGAAAGCGGACGCGCCGCCAATACGCAAACATGGCTGGTTTGTCATGAAATCTTTCCTGTTGGATGGTGACTCGCGGGAAATGTTATCGTAACATACTGTTTATAGTACTTCTATTGCGCCCTCGCCTGACATTCAAGGAGCAGACAATGCAAATCGACACATGGAGCACCGGCACGCCGGATCTGCTGGCCGCTCGCGGCGACGGCATCCTGCGGCTCACGCTGAACCGACCTGCCCGCCGCAACGCGCTGACGGATACGGTCCTGCTGGCCCTGACCGACATGTTTCTCAAGGCGGGCACCGACACCACGCTGCGCGCCATCGTCCTGACCGGCGCGGGCGACAAGGCGTTCTGCGCCGGCGCGGACCTCACGCCCGGAGACACGCCGTTCCAGCCTGATTTCTCGCGCCTGACCCTGCCCCTGGGCCAGCTGGCACGCGCCGTACATGCCTGCCATATACCCATCGTGGGCCGCATCAACGGCACATGCGTGGCTGGCGGCATGGGCCTGTTCGGTCTGTGCGACATGGCCATCGCAACGGAAGACGCCCGTTTCGGCATGCCCGAGGTCAAGGTCGGGATCTTCCCGATGCAGATCCTGACCATGCTTCGCGACCTGATCCCGCCGCGTTTCCTCAATGAGATGTGCATGACGGGGCGGCTTGTGGGTGCGCGCGAGGCCTTCACAATGGGACTGCTCAACGCAGTCGTGCCCGCGGCCGGCCTGGACACGGCGGTGGACAAGCTGCTGGCCGACATCGTGGCTGTCTCGCCGATCGCCGTTCGCCGCGGCAAGTATGCGATGCGGGCCGTCGAGTCGATGAGCTTTCACGAAATGATGGCATTCACCGAGTCGTCCATCTCGGCCATGATCCAGACCGCCGACGCGCGTGAAGGCATTGCCGCCTTCAACGAGCGCCGCCCGCCCGCCTGGACAGGACGCTGAGCCCGCCCCCGCCACCCGACATCACTGAAGGAGAACACCCCTTGGAAAATAACGCGATGTGCCGGATGTTCGGCATTGAGATACCGGTCTTCGGCTTCTCGCATTGCCGCAACGTCGTGGCCGAAATCACCCGTTCTGGCGGCTTGGGCTGCCTGGGCACCGCTTACTACACGCCGTCCGACCTGGAGATGGAGCTGAAGTGGATCGACGACCAGGTCCACGGCAAGCCGTATGGCGTCAACCTGTTGCTGCCGCAAAAATACGAAACCGTCGGCGCTACTTCGTTCGACACGGCCAGTCTGCCAGCGGCCCACGTCAAGTGGCAGGCGGAGCTTCTTGACGCGGCGGGCATCCCGCGCCTGCCGCCCAGCGAGCGCGACGCGCTTATGAAGGAAGAGCTGGGCCGCATGCACATGACGCCCGAGTTCGCCAGCGAGCTGCTGGACGTCGCGCTGCGCCACCCCAACGTCAAGCTGGTGGTGAGTGCGCTGGGCTCGCCGCCGCCGGACCTTCTCAAGCGCCTGCACGACCACGGCGTCAAGGTCGGAGCCATGACGGGCAAGGTCGAGCATGCGCTGAAACACAAGCAGGCCGGTCTTGACCTGGTGATCGCCCAAGGCACCGAGGCCGCGGGCCATACGGGCGTGGTGAGCTCCATGGTGCTGTGGCCCGAGGTGGTGGACGCCGTCGCGCCCATGCCCGTGCTCGCGGCTGGCGGCATCGGCCGCGGCCGGCAGATGGCCGCCGCTTTTGCGCTGGGCGCGCAGGGCATCTGGTGCGGCTCGATCTGGCACGGCACGCGCGAGAGCGACCTCACGGATGAAATGAAGCAGTTGCTCTTCAAGGCCAAGTCCGGCGACGCTGTGCAGACCCGCTCCAAGACGGGCAAGCCCGGGCGCATGCTGCGCAGCAAGTACACCGAAGCCTGGCTGGCGCCCGACGCGCCCAAGCCGCTGCCCATGCCGTGGCAAAGCGTGCTGAATGCCGAGGCCCGCCTGCGCATCGACCGCGCAAAGGCGCTGGACTACATGACCTGCCCGGTGGGCCAGATCGTAGGCACCATCAACAACGAAAGCTCGGTCCGCCAGGTGATCTACGACATCCTCGAAGAGTTTGCCGACACCATGTCGGGCCTGCCGAAGAAAACCGGGATGGAATAGCCGATGCCAGCGCGCTCTTTCCAGCACCTTGAAACAGGGTTGCGGCTGTTCCACGGCGTTGATGCGCTGGGCTCGCTGCCCGCCGAACTCAAGCGCGGCGATTGCAGCCGCGCCGTCGTCGTCTGCGGCCGCAGCGTTGCCTCCGGCGGCGGGCTGCAGCGCGTGCGCGAGGCGCTGGGTGAACGTTATGCGGGCGTCTTTGACGGTGTGCGGCCGCACAGCCCTGTGCCGACGGTTGAAGCCGCCGCCCAGGCACTGAAGGCCATGCAGGCGGACTGCGTGGTAGCGGTCGGCGGAGGATCGGCCATCGTGACGGCCCGCGCCGCCGCCATCGTGCTGGCCGAGATGAAGCCGGTGCAGGACCTGTGCACCCGGCGCAAGCCCGACGGCAGCTATGCCAGCCCCAGGCTGCTGGCTCAGAAGCTGCCGCAGTTCGTCCTCCCCACCACGCCAACGACCGCCGCCGTCAAGGCCGGCACGGCGGTGTTTGACGAGTCAGCCGGTGCGCGCCTTGCCATGTTTGATCCAAAGACACGCGCGCAAGCCGTCTTCATAGACCCCGCGCTGCTGGCCAGTGCGCCCGTGGACCTGTTCATTTCCGCAAGCCTGAACACGCTGTCGATGGCTGTCGAGGGCCTGGAGTCGGCCTCGGGCGACGCGCTGTCCGACGGCATGCTCATGCACGCGCTGCGCCTGCTGCGCCGCGCTCTGCCCGCGCTGCGCGTGCGGCCGGACGATGAAGCACTCCGATGCGACCTGATGATGGCCGCTGTGTTGTGCGGCCGTGGGACTGACTTCGCGGGTGGCGGGCTTGCTTCGGTTCTGGGGCACGCGCTGGGCATGCGCGGCCTATCGCCAACGGCCTGGCCAATGCCATGTTGCTGCCCCACACGATGCGTTTCAATGCCGGCATGACCGGCGAGCGCGCGCCCAATATCACCCAGGCGCTGGGCGGCGGCGAGGCCTCAAGCCCCGTGGATCAGGTGAGTTTCCTGCTGGACCAGATGGGCATTCCCCGGAGGCTGCGCGATGCGGGCGTCGCCCAGGAGGACCTGGACGGCACGGCGACGCTGGCCATGGACGACTGGTTCCTTGGGCGCAATCCACGCACCGTGCAGGGCGTGGCGGAACTCAAGGAACTGCTTCTTTCCGCCTGGTGAGCCCGGTGGTGCCGATGCCCTCACTCGGCCTTGATGTTCTGGTCGGTGATGATCTTCTTCCACACCGCCGCATCCTCGCGGATCGTCTGGGCCAGCACTTCGGGCGTGCCGGGCGTGGGCGTAAGCCCCGCGCCCTGAAACTTCTGCCGCACGGCCTGAGAGGCGAGGGCAGTGTTGAGTGCATCGTTGTAGGCTTTGACGACCGGCGCAGGTGTTTTGGCCGGCAGCATCATGGCATACCAGCCATCGGTGACGAAACCACTGTAGCCGCCTTCCGCCACGGTCGGCACATCAGGAAACTGCGCCAGCCGTTCCTTGCTCGTGACCGAGAGCGCCTTGAGCTTGCCGGCTTTGACCAGCGCCTCGCAGAACGCGACAGTGGAAATGATGAAATCGACGTGGCCGGCCATCACGTCCGTCTGGCCGAGCGACGGGTTCTTGTAATGCACCATGCGGATGTCCACGCCCGTCTGCTGCTTGAGGCGCTCCATCATCAAGTGCTGGGGCGTCCCCAGGCCGATTGAAGCGAAGTTGAGAGTCCGTCCCTGCGTCTTGGCAAGCGCAAGCACCTCCTTGAGATTGGAGCCCGGCAGCTTCGGGTTGGCGGCAATGACATACGGCGTGGTGGCGATCATTCCCACGGCGTGGAAGTCTTTCACCGGGTCGAACGGCAGCGTGGGAT
Organism: Rhodoferax sp.; assembly: GCA_031416855.1. GTDB lineage: Bacteria > Pseudomonadota > Gammaproteobacteria > Burkholderiales > Burkholderiaceae_C > CAISIP01. The sequence goes on from JANOUM010000082.1 coordinate 6,127, forward strand.
GCAAGGCGCCGGCGATGGGGTGAACATTGAAGGTGACCAGCGCCGTATTGCCGTCCGCGGGCGCCTTGGCAACCGCTTCGGCCGCGATGTTGTACGAAGCGCCCGGCCGGCTCTCCACGATGATGGTGCGCCCCATGAGGCTGCCCATCGACTCTGCCAAGATGCGTGCGACGTTGTCGACGCCCCCGCCGGGCGCGCTGCCCGTGATGAATTTCGTGACCTGCTGCGCCTGCGCGCCAAGGCTTAAGGCGCCGGCCATGATGGCGGCAGCGATGGTGGACTTTTTCATGTTGTCTCCTTGAATGAAGTTACTGGCGGCGTCGCCTGGGTGACGCCCTTGTTGATGAGTTCCCCGATCTCGTCGTCGCTGTAGCCCGCCTGGCTCAGCACCTCGTGCGAATGCTGCCCCAGCAAGGGTGGCGCACGGTAATGCGAAGGCGGTGTCCCATGCCATTCGCTGGGCACTGCGGTCTCCAGGATCGTGCCAAGCTGCGGATGCTCCACTTTGGAGAAAAAGCCGATCTGGCGCAAGTGATCATCTTCCAGAAGGCTCTCGAAAGTGTGCATCGGGAAGACCGGGATGTCAGCTTCCTTGAGCACCTCCTGCCATTCGGCGGTGGTGCGCTTGCGCAGTTCCTCGCGCACGAACTCGCTCAGATCCTCGCTGTGCGCGGTACGGGTGGTCATGGTCTTCAGCCTCGGATCGGAACCCCACAGGTGCGCCTGACCGATCACCTGGAGAAAGGCCTTCCAGTGATGGTCGTGATAGATGGCGCAGCACACCCAGGCGTCCTTCGTCTGGTAGGGCTGGCGCGCGCGCGCAAGAATGCGCGGATAGCCGAAGTCGCCTTGCGGCGGGATGAATTTGTTGCCGTACAGGTGGTCGCCCAGCACATAGGCTGCCATGGTCTCGAACATGGGCACGTCCACGCGCTGGCCCTTGCCCGTCTTCTCGCGGCTGTACAGCGCCGCGAGTATGACCCCGAACGCATACAACCCGACGGACCGGTCGGCGATGTTGACGGGCACGTAGCGCGGTGTGCCGTCGGTGTTGGCGGCAACGGCCCATGGCAGCCCCGTTGCCGCCTGGATCAGGTCGTCGAACGCTGGCGAGCGGGCATACGGGCCGCGCTGCGAAAAGCCCACCATGCTCACGTAGATCAGGCGGGGGTTGATCTTGGTCAGGTCTTCGTACGTCAGGCCCAGCCGCTCCATTCCCTTGGGCCGCACGTTGCTGGTCAGCACGTCGGCGTCCTTGATGAGGCGGAACAACGCGTCACGCCCTTCGGCTTGCTTGAGATCCAGCACGATGCTGCGCTTGTTGCGGTTGAGCGCCAGGTAGATCGGGCCCATCTTGTCGTCCCCATGGGGGCCGATCTTGCGCGTGGTGTCGCCGTCTTGCGTCTCCACCTTGATCACGTCGGCGCCCAGGTCGGCCAACATCTGGGTCGCGGAAGGTCCCATGAGCACGGCCGTCAGGTCGATGATCCGGACGCCGACCAGCGGGCCGGTCAGTGGGGTGTCGTTTGTCATGTGCGGCACTATTTAACCAATGTCCTATTATTAGTACATTAAGCGATTGTAGCCCTGCACGGGAATTGTGCAAGCCTGAAGGCCGTCAGATCTTGATCTGCGCCGTGATGTCGCGTTCGATCCCGAAGCGGTCGCTGCGGTAGGTGCTTTCACCGTAATACAGGATGTGGCCTTTCGTGTCGGTGAAGACACGTCGTACGCGGGCCACCGGCGCAGCAAGATGGGTCTTCAGCAGTTGGGACTCCGCGACGTCGGCAGCGCCGACCATGATGCGCTCGCGGCATTCGGCCAGGGTCGCACGGGCCTTGTCGCGGACCAGGCGGGCCAGCTTGACCTGCTCCTCGGCGTTTTTGGGAAAGCGTTTGTACAGGGACAGGGACACGTAGTTCGTCGACGTCGAATATGGTGTGCCGCTTTCGTTGTCTACCTTGCGTATACGCATGTAGGGCCCCTGCGCGGAGCCCAGAAAGGAAGTCTCGATGTAGCTGGCGGGAACCTCGTCACGGCTGATGATGGTGATCGTGTAATCCGGGGAGATCGACGCCACCAGGTTGATCGACGCGAACAGCGGGTTTCGATCCGCCGCCGGCTTGTGGGTCACGAAGCTGCGGCGTCCGCGCTGGCTGGAAACCAACCCCTCCTGGATCAGCATGTGCATGGCCTGGCGCACCGTGACCCGCGCCACGTTGAATTCAATCGCCAGCTCCTCCAGCGAGGGAATGTGTTCGCCATCGGGCCAGGCGCCGCCGCGGATGCGTTCGCGCAGGATGCCGGCCACCTGCGCGTACAGCGTGACCGGGCCGGATTCAAGCCTCACGGTGGGCGTATCCGATGTAGTTCCCGTGTAGTTTCGCACTGTTGTCCTATTGTCAGTCCACCAGGCTATCTTAACGCGCCTGCGTTGATGGCTGACATGCCCGGCCCGCCTTGCCCCCCTTCAGCGGCGGTTGTAGTAGTCAGCCCAAGTCTGGCGCAAGCCGGCATTCTGGACGATGTGCTGCGATGCCTGGGCTTCCTTCATGCAAACACGCGGCTCATGGCACGAACGGGTTGAGCAGCTGCACGCCGGTGCCGGCAAAATCGGCCACGTTGCGCGTCACCACGGTCATTCGGTGTTCGAGCGCCGTCGCCGCAATCATTGCGTCACGGTCTGAGCGCGGATCGGGCACATGCATGGCCGCGCACAGCACCGCGGTGTTGTCGGTAAACGGCAGGATGCGACCGGTGAAAGTCGCCCGCACACCTGTCAGCCAGGCGCGTAGCGCGCTGCCCTGCGGAGGTGTCCGGCGCTCCAGTGCCAGCACGCCTTTTTCCAGTTCAAGCAGGCAGATCGCTGACAGGAAGAGCTGACTCACAGGCATGCTTGCTGCCCAGGCTCGTACCTCCGGTGACTGGTTGGGCTTGCCCTGGCGCAACTCCGAAATCACATTGGTGTCGAGAACGTACATTGGCTTCGCGCTTCAACCGAGCTCGGCGCGTAACTCTAGCTGCAGGCGTGGAGCTTCGAATTCGATGCCCGCCCCACCTGGTATGGCATCCATGACATCCAGCAACGACGCCTCCTGCTGACCTGCCAGGTGGTAGTAGTCCTCAATCTTCAGCAGCGCGAAGGCGGGTCGGCCTCGGTCTGTGATGAACACCGGCCCCTCGGCTGCGGCGCGCTTGGCCGCGCCGACATCGCGCGTGAAGTCCCGGCTTGAATACGTGTGAATTGACATGTCGCTCTCCTTCTCTGGTCTATGCGTGTAGCGCCCCGCACCTATGCTTGTATGTTATGACATTGATCACTGAGCGTCAATGACCGTCTTCGAGAGCTTGTTCAAGTGCCTGTCTCTTCTTCATGGGGCGTTCTTGTCGGCGGTATTGCAGTCCACATACGGCCAAGAGAAGCTCACCTCGATTGAGACGGGAGACGAGAGCCAGCGCGAAGCCGCACTCATCACCTTCCTCGCTCGCTGCATGTCCCGAGGTTTACGCGGCCTGGACCCAGGCCGGCCCAGTTTTCGCGACCCGACCCTGATACAGGTTGTTGAGATTGAGCGTCAGGCAATAAGCCGCACCGCCGGACTGGTTCCTGTCCAGGGATTTCCAGATGTTCATCAAAGCTCGCCCTCTGAGTACCCGGATTCCCGTTGATGGCGAATGCGTGCCACAAGAACCAGATCGTGGGCTTCATTCAATTCATAGCGCGCCAGATTACCGCTGCGCCGACGCGAAATAATGAGTTCTCGCAATCCATGGTCAACCGGCCGTCCGATGGCGGGCTGATGCGTCAAAACTTGCAACGCGTCAAGAATGAAATCCAGCAACTCGCCAGCCATCGGATCATCTGACTCGAC
>JANOUM010000083.1:0-7885 GCA_031416855.1 Rhodoferax sp.
CGCCAGCCACCGGTGTTGCCGCGGTGCGCATGGCCGTCCGGGTTGCCTTCGAACCCTTCCAGGATGTTGTAGGCCGCCAGCCCGATTTCGGTCGCCCGTCGGGCCGCTGCGATCGACCGCACGCCGCTGCGGCACAACAGCACCACCTTCTTGCCGGTGGGAATGCTGGCGCGCAGGCTGTCGTCGAATTGCGGGTTCATGGCCATGCCCGGCCACTGCTTCCAGGCTAGTGGTATGGCGCCAGGGACAAAGCCGACCCACTCGCGCTCGGCGTCCGAGCGCACATCAACCAGCACCGCCTCTCCTGCCTGCCACCACTGGCAGGCCAACTGGGGCGACACGTCGCCGGCATATCCCTCAGCCGGACGGACCGCGGTGGCGACCGGGGCACCCAGGGGCCGGTTGTCCTCGCTGGCGTCGTGGCGGATGCCGGAGCTCAGGTTCACGGGAACCACCTCGTCCATGCGTTTGGGCCGCGGCAGGTGCAGGTTGTCCATGATCTCGACAAACTGGGCTTCAGTCTTGCCGGCAATACGCGGGTTGCCGGATTTTTCGGCACCGATCGTCGAGTGGGTTCGCCCTTGGTAATCATGCCCGGGCCAGACCGTGGTGCCGTCCGGCAATGCGAACAACACCTGGGTGATGCTGTGGAACATCGTCTGTGCGCTGCCGGACTGGAAATCGGTCCGACCACAACCCTGGATCAGCAGCGTGTCTCCGGTGAAGACCTGGTCGCGCCAGACGAAACACATGCTGCCCGCCGTGTGGCCGGGCGTGTGCAGGGCACCCAGCTGTTCGCCACCGAAACGCAACACGTCGCCGTGTTGCAACTGCATCGCCGCAGTGTGGATGCCGCAGCCGGCCGGTGCGGCGGTCTTGGCGCCGGCGTGTTCCGCCAGCAAGCCGGAGCCGCTGATGTGGTCGGCATGGGCATGTGTTTCCACCGTCCAACACAGCCGTAGGCCGTACTGGCGCAAGGCGGCCAGATCGCGCTCGAGTTGTTCGTCGACCGGGTCGATGATGATCGCATCACGGGTGGCCTCGTCGAACAGCAGGTAGGTGTAGCTGGAGGAGGCAGGGTCAAATAGCTGCAGAGGTCGCATGATGGACTCCGTGTCGTGGTGTGTCGCGGTATGCTAGCGCTAGTTTAAAACCGCCAGAAAGTTCACCCATGGAAACATATTCTGATGCCATACGGGGCGGGGTCCTGATCGGCGTCGCGAGCTGGATCCTGCTGGCCGGCGTGGGCCGTGTCAGTGGCATCAGCGGCATCACCAATGGTGTGCTGACCTCCCAGCGACAGTCCTCGATGTGGCGCTGGGCGTTTCTGGTGGGCCTGGTGGGCGGCGGCGCCCTGTTCGCCTGGATGCTCGGGGCTGCGCCGGTCAAGGCGCGATCTGGCCTGATGCTCGTGCCGGCCGGCTTCCTGGTCGGCTTCGGCACCGTTCTGGGCTCGGGGTGCACCAGCGGGCACGGCGTGTGTGGTCTCGGTCGGCGCTCCCTGCGTTCACTGATGGCGGTGCTGGTATTCATGATGTCCGGTGTTTTCACTGTTCTGCTGGTGTCCCACATGCCAGCTGCAGAATGGTGGGCGTCGGTGCTGTTCGATGGCCTGCAATGGCTGTTCCGGAGCTGAGTCGGCGCAGCATCGCCCAGGAAGGATTCACCCATGCACTCACCCATCACCCGGACCGCGAAGCCGTCCCGCCCCTTGGCACCAACGTTTCGGGGACGGGCCGAACTGCTGGTGTCCTTGCTGGCAGGTTTCATTTTTTCCGCTGGCCTTGTCATGTCGGGCATGACCCAGCCGGACAAGGTCATTGGTTTCCTGGATATCCAGGGCCTTTTCGCGGGGCCTTTTCCGGGCTTGTGGGACCCGACCCTGGGCCTCGTGATGCTGGGCGCTGTCATGGTTTCGCTGATTGCATTTTCGGCCACCCCGTATGCAAGCGCGCGTCCGTGGTTCACATGCTCGTTCGTGCTTCCCACGCGCGAAAACGTCACCGCACGGCTGGTGCTGGGCGCGGTCTTCTTCGGCGTGGGCTGGGGCCTGAGCGGTTACTGCCCCGGGCCGGCCCTGGCGTCGCTGCTCACCGGGCAGGTGGATACCGCGATCTTTGTCATGGCCATGCTGCCGGGTATGTGGCTGGCCCGCAAAATCTGAGCTGGCGCTGCGCCAGCGCAGCAATGGGTCAAATCGTTTACAGTTGACGTTTACGTAAACGTAAACAGCCCCTGCCAGCCTATTCGTGCGCGCGCCGTGCACCCAGGAGACCCCGATGACCGATTTGTCAGCCGAATCCAAGGCTCTTGCCGACTACCGCCCGACCCACAAGGTGCGTTTCATCACCGCTGCCAGCCTGTTCGACGGCCACGATGCGGCGATCAACATCATGCGCCGCATCCTGCAGGGCATGGGCGCCGAAGTCATCCACCTCGGACACAACCGCAGCGTCGATGAAGTCGTCACGGCGGCCTTGCAGGAAGACGTGCAGGGCATCGCGATCAGTTCTTACCAGGGTGGTCATGTCGAGTACTTCAAGTACATGGTCGACCTGCTGCGCGCCCGTGGTGGTGCGCATATCCAGGTCTTCGGCGGCGGCGGCGGTGTGATTGTTCCGCCGGAAATCCGGGAGTTGCATGCCTATGGCGTGGCCCGCATCTTCAGCCCGGAAGACGGCCAGCGCATGGGCCTGGCCGGCATGATCGGCGAAATGGTCATGCGTTGCGACCAGGACCTGAGCGGTTTCGCGCCCACGTCGGTGCAGGCGATCCAGGGTCATGGCGAGTTGAACTGGCGCGCGCTGGCGCAACTGATCACCGCGCTGGAGAACGAAAAGGCCGGCGGCGAGTCCAAGGGCGCGCCGGGCGCGGAGTTTGCCCAACTGGTGACCGACATCCGCGCCCTGGCTGCGAATAGCAAGACACCTGTGCTGGGCATCACCGGCACCGGTGGCGCGGGCAAGTCCTCACTCACTGATGAGCTGATCCGTCGCCTGCGCCTGGACCAGGGCGACTGTCTGCGAGTGGCGGTGATCTCGATCGACCCCTCGCGTCGCAAGAGCGGCGGCGCCTTGCTGGGCGACCGCATCCGCATGAACGCCATCGGTCCGTGGACCACAGCGACCGTGAGCCAAGCGCAAATCCCCGACGGGCCACTCCCGGGGAAATCAGCCCCCTCGGGGGGCAGCGAATTGCACACAGTGAAGAGCGGGGGGGCGCGCGTGTTCATGCGCAGCCTGGCCACCCGTGATTTCGGCTCCGAGATCAGCGCGGCGTTGCCGGATGTGATTGCCGCCTGTAAATGCGCGGGTTTCGACCTGATCGTGGTCGAGACCTCCGGCATCGGGCAGGGCGATGCCGCCATCGTGCCGCATGTGGATGTGCCGCTGTATGTGATGACCCCCGAATTCGGCGCCGCCAGCCAGCTCGAGAAGATCGACATGCTCGACTTCGCCGAGTTCGTGGCCATCAACAAGTTCGACCGCAAAGGTTCGCTCGATGCATTGCGCGACGTGGCCAAGCAGGTACAGCGCAACAAGCAGGCCTGGACGACACCAGCCGACCAGATGCCGGTGTTCGGTACCATGGCGGCGCGTTTCAACGACGACGGTGTCACCGCGCTGTACCAGGCGCTGCTGCCGCGGCTGCAGGCGCTGGGCCTGCCGGTACGGGCTGGCAGCCTGCCCCTGGTGGCTGTACGGCACAGCACCAACCAGACGCCGGTCGTGCCGGCGGCGCGCACCCGGTATCTCGCCGAGATCAGCGACACGGTGCGTGGCTACAAGGCACGTGCGCGTAGCCAGGCGGTGCTGGCGCGCGAGCTCCAACAGCTGCGCGCTTGCGCGCGCATGCTGCAGGCGGCCAACCCCGACAAGCTGCGCGCTGTCGAGGCGGTGACCGGCCTGGCCGACGAGCGCGACACCCGCATGGGCGCCGCCGAACGCAAGTTGCTCACGCAGTGGCCAGAGATGCGCAAGGCCTATGCCGGCGATGAATACGTGGTGAAGATCCGCGACAAGGAGATCCGCACCCAACTGGTCACCCGCTCGCTCAGCGGCACACCGATCCGCAAGGTCTCGCTGCCAAACTACGAGGACCACGGCGAGATCCTGCAGTGGCTGATGCTCGACAACGTGCCGGGCAGCTACCCCTACACTGCCGGCACGTTTGCCTTCAAGCGCGAGAACGAAGATCCGACGCGCATGTTTGCCGGCGAGGGCGACGCCTTTCGTACCAACACCCGCTTCAAGCTGCTGAGCTCGGGCATGCCGGCCAAACGGTTGTCCACCGCCTTCGACTCGGTCACGCTGTACGGTAACGACCCCGACCCGCGCCCGGACATCTACGGCAAGGTGGGCAACTCCGGCGTGAGCATCGCCACGCTCGACGACATGAAGGTGTTGTACGGTGGCTTCGACCTGTGCAGCCCCACCACCAGCGTCAGCATGACGATCAACGGCCCGGCGCCGAGCATCCTGGCGATGTTCATGAACACCGCGATCGACCAGAACATCGGGAAGTTCAACGCCGACAACGGCCGCGAGCCCACCGCCACCGAAACCGAAAAGATCCGCGAATGGGTGCTCGAGAACGTGCGTGGCACGGTGCAGGCCGACATCCTCAAGGAAGACCAGGGCCAGAATACCTGCATCTTCAGCACCGAGTTCTCCCTCAAGGTGATGGGCGACATCGCGCAGTATTTCGTGCACAACCGGGTGCGCAACTTCTACAGCGTGTCGATCAGTGGTTACCACATCGCCGAAGCCGGGGCGAACCCCATCAGCCAGCTGGCGTTTACGCTGTCCAATGGGTTCACCTTTGTCGAAGCCTACCTCGCGCGGGGCATGCACATCGACGACTTCGCGCCCAACCTGAGCTTCTTCTTCTCCAACGGCATGGATCCGGAGTACACCGTGATGGGGCGCGTGGCGCGCCGCATCTGGGCCGTGGCCATGAAGGAAAAATACGGTGCCAACGAACGCAGCCAGAAACTGAAATACCACATCCAGACCAGCGGGCGCAGCCTGCACGCGCAGGAGATCCAGTTCAATGACATCCGCACCACGCTGCAGGCGCTGATCGCGATTTACGACAACTGCAACAGCCTGCACACGAATGCCTTCGACGAGGCGATCACCACGCCGACCGAGGATTCAGTGCGTCGCGCGATGGCAATCCAGCTCATCATCAACCGCGAATGGGGCCTGGCCAAGAACGAGAACCCGAGCCAGGGCGCGTTCATCATTGAAGATCTGACCGAACTGGTCGAGGAGGCGGTACTGACCGAGTTCGAGCGAATCGCCGAGCGCGGTGGTGTGCTCGGCGCGATGGAGACGGGCTACCAGCGCGGACGCATCCAGGACGAGTCCATGCATTACGAGATGCTCAAACACACCGGCGAACTGCCGATCGTGGGCGTCAACACCTTCCGCAACCCGCATGGCGACAAGGTGCAGGACGCGCTGGAGCTGGCGCGCTCGACCAACGAGGAAAAGCAGAGCCAGCTCAAGCGCCTGGCCGACTTCCACCTGCAGCATGCGGCAGAGGCACCGGCCATGCTCAACAAGCTGCAGCAGGCGGTGATCGCCAACGGCAATGTGTTCGAGGTGCTGATGGACGCGGTACGGGTGTGTTCACTCGGCCAGATCACCAGCGCGTTGTTCGAGGTGGGCGGGCAGTACCGGCGCAACATGTAGCCGTGGTCGGCGCGGCGGCAGCGCCGCGCTGGACCGGCAGCTGTTCAGTCACCGTCGCTGCGCCACACCAGCCCCAGCGACTTGAACTTCTGCCACACGCTGAGACGCTCATCCGAGATTGCGTCCAGGAAGTCCGACAGGCGTTTGGATTTGGCCATGGTGTAGACCGTCAGGGTCAGTGTCAGCGTGAATACCGTGCCGAAAATAAGCAGCTTCGTGGTCCACGGGGCCTCGGCCTCGGCCAGCAGGTTCATGCCCAGGAAACCGGTCGACACGGTGCCGATCAGCCCGAAGATCGTGACGACTGTCAGGCGCACCACCGTGTTGGCCTGGCGGCGCAGGCTGTCGGCTTCGAGGTAGCTGTTCATGTCGGCGATCCGCTCCTTGACCTCGGCATATAGCGGGTCCAGGCCCAGGTGGCCGGCACTCATGTTAAACAGCGCGCGCGCCTGGGCCTGCTCGGCCACTTCATGGAACCAGTAGCGGTGCGTGAAGCGCAGAAAACCCGCGAAACTGGCCCGGATCGAGCGCTTGAAGCGGCGCACGCTGCCAATATCGTCCACCCGCAGTTGCTTGAGCGCTTCCACCAGCTTGTCGGAAAACATCAGCAGGGAGGCCTTCTGGAAATGCGCGATCAGGAACAGCAGGAAATGCTGGTGCCGGAACTGTGACAACACGCCGCGGTCGCGGCAGGCGAAGAACTCCGAATCCGCGTCGCCCACCACCACCAGGGAATGCCCGGTGCACAGGTAGCGTGTGTTGGGCGCCGCACCACCGTCGGTCCAGAAGCGGTCGTAGCAGTAGCGCGATTCGAAGTCGCTCAGGTGCTGCTCTGCGTAAGGAAGGTGGTTGACGGAAGCGGGGCCCGATGCGCCGGCTCCCGCCACCAGCCCCAGCCGGATGAAGTCGCTGCGCGTCAGCAGGCGCGGGTTGTCGAGCGCCAGATAGGCCATGAGCGGCATGCGGTAATACTCGATCTGGCGGTAACGCAGTTCCCCGACCTGGCCGGAATAGTCGCCCACCAGGGGCTGCAGCAAATAGGCCCAGTGCGCGGCGATGCGTGGTGCGCGGTGGCGCGCCACATGGGCCAAAAAAACATCGCGTTGCTGCGCGTCCGATTGCGCGAGCACGTGCCCTTGTGCGTCCAGCCACTGCAGGTCGGCCAGGCAATGCAGGGCCTGGCCATCAGCCTGCCAGCCGGCCGGGTAACCGCGCCCGAATCGGTACAGCAGTTCCTGCGCCTGCGCCAGGGCCAGGTGGTCGGCACTGACTTCGACGTTGAGCAGCACCAGATCCACATCCAGAAAAAAGTACAGATCGATATGCACGATATCGAGCACGATCGGGGCCTCGCCGCGGCGCAGCGTCATGCGCCCCTGGCGGATGTCATGGCGGCGGAACACCTGCATCGGCGAGTCCGTTGTGGGCTGACCCGGTCGGCCCGCGTCGCGGCCTTCCCCATACAGGAAGCGCTGCACGTAGGGCAGGAAGGTAACGAACTCGCTGTAGTGGCGTTCATGAAACTGCGACGCTGCGCCGGTGTATTCGTCCACCACTTCGCGCCAGGGCGACGCCGCGCCCATGTCCTTGAGTACTTGCCAGGGGTGGCGCTGCGCCCGCCCGATCGCCGGCGTCTGCACCAGCCGCAACGGCCACAACAGTACCTGGCGGAAGTGTTCTACGTGGGCGACGGCCGGTGTGTCCATGAATTGAATGTAAACCACAAAACCGGGCCGGATGGTGACAATACAGCCGCCGCAGCCGCCGGCCGCGCTGTTTCCACAAGGGGGAGGTCGCATGGCGAATTTCCTGCTGGTGCATGGGGCCTGGCATGGTGCCTGGTGCTGGGCACAGTTGCGCCGTCTGTTGGTGACGGCCATCGCCGACCGGATGCCGGATCGGCTGCCCCATCTGGTCTATCTGGATGTGGTGGTGCCCAAGCCGGGCAAGTCATGAAGCAGCACCCACGCACGACCCCTTGATCAGTGCGCCAGGTGACCAGGCCGAGATCCTGGCGCGATGCTTGTAGCGGTTCAGCCCCTGCGGCCGACCATGGCCAGCAAGTCCGACATCGGCACCATGCGGCCGTGCAGCGGCAGGATGCGCTCGACCTGCAGGCCCAGGCGCTCGATGTTCTGCACTAGGTTCAAATGCAGTGCGTTCGGAACCGCTGGTGCAGGCGTGTT
>JANOUM010000084.1:0-6156 GCA_031416855.1 Rhodoferax sp.
CCGCCGACCATTGAGCGACGGGATTTTCTGGCAAATAGATCGTTAACAAATAAACTAGGCAATTTGACTTGATCGAATGCAATAATTCCAGTCGCCAAGGAATTCGTTGCGCTCGATATTCACGGTACTCAGTTCTGCATCCGAGATTACCAAGCCCTTCGGGTACTCAGCGGTGTCGAGTTCAGTACGCACCGTCAAACCGCTGCGCGTCTTGGTGCCGGCAATCAGCTTGACGATGACCTCGTGACTTATCAACGGGCGGCCGCGCCAGTTCATGGTGATGAATGAGAACAGTCGATGTTCAATCTTGTTCCACTTGCTTGTGCCCGGCGGGAAGTGATGGACTTCAATATCAAGTCCGGTTTCTTGAGCCAGGCGACTCAACTCCAGTTCCCATAGTCGCACACGATGCCCGTTGCTGCCACCACAGTCGGCAGTTATGACGAGTTTCTTTGCCTGCCCATAACGGTCCTTCCCCATGCTGAGCCACCAGCGCCGGATGGTTTGCACAGCAAATGCAGATGTGTCATGGTCGGTACCCACACTCACCCAGGCTTCGTCAGCACCAATGTCATGAACCCCATACGGATTGGCGCGACCGAGTTCCTTGTCGATGAAGTCGTGGACTTTCACCTTGACCGGCTCACCGCTGGGCAGCCACTCTTGGCCGGCATTCTTGTAGGCACCCACCAACTCCTTCTTCTTCGTGACTACCGAAATCACGGGCTGATTGGCCTGCAGCGCCGCAGACACTGCGGCGTTGATATGCTCGAACTGGGCGTTGCGATCAGGGCTTTGATTGCCTTCAAGGAGTTTGACATTGGATTGCAGAATGTAGTCTTGATTCTTGAGGAGTTTGCCCACTACGACATGACTCACCGCATGACCTTTTGCCTTGAGTTCATCAGCCAAATTGCGCAAACTCTTGCATGTCCAGCGCAACGGTGACTCTGGGTCCCCCCGGGTGGTTGAGTCCACAAGGCTCAAGAGGTCGGGTAACAAGGTCTCATCCTTGACTTCAATCTTTTTGCGCCCGCCACCAGCTTGGCGTGCACCGGTTGTCTTTGGCGTCGGTAGTTGATTTGCAGCAAGTGCAGCAAGATCAACCGATTTCATAGTCTCGATCTCGCTGATACCGGCCATGATGGTGGTGCGCGAAACACCCGTAGCAAGCGCCACAGCGGATATCCCTCCACGCCCTAGAACCTTGGCCTCTACCCCAACCAACAATCTCCTTTGTCGCTCGTCCAGCGCATCGACCATCACCTCCCACCGTTGACCAATTGGCGAATCAGTTTTCATGCATCGGAGAATATTCGATCATGATTAATTAAACAACTTATTTTTTTACAATACAAAACCGATGCCGGCGGCGCGAAAATCAGCCGGCGAGACGAAAGGCGATGCCATGGCCACTCCAGTTCACAATTCCGTCGCTTTGACTAACGACCCGCTCAAAGACGGGCTGCTGCAGGGCTCATCCTGGATTTTTGGCAGCGCTGCACGGGTGCTGACCTACTCGTTCAACGTCAACTTCGAGTTCGACGCAATCGGGCAACCGATACCGTCGGTTGGCGGCACCTGGGCCCAGGCCCAGCCTTTGGCCGCTGCGGTGGGGCGCGCCCTGCAAGCCTGGTCCGATGTAGCCAACGTCTCGTTCACACTGGCCCAGTCGGGCAACTATGTGTTCGAGAGCACAGCCGACATCAGCTTCGGGCTGACCGGCTCTGACCTTGCCGCCATTGGTGCCGTGGCCCTGGGGTTTTTCCCGGACCCGGCATACGCTGATGTGGTCATCACCGAAGCCGGCTACACGCGTGCCCAATACCCGCGCCCCGAAGGCGATGTGCTGCTGGACAACTTTGCCGAGAACTTCAACCACCTGACCGACGGCGGCGACGGCTACTGGACCATCCTGCACGAGCTGGGCCACGCACTGGGCCTGAAGCATCCGTTCGACGACGGCGGCAACGGGCGCCCGATCCTGAGCGGGGAGAACGACAACGAACGTTACACCGTGATGTCGTACTCGGGGATTGGCGGCAACCTGTCGGCTGGCCATGCGGCAACACCCATGCCACTGGATATCCTGGCGATCCAGCACATTTACGGCGCCAACATGGCCTACCACGCCGGCAACACCACCTATGTGCCGACCATCGATGGTGCATTGCGCACGATCTGGGATGCGGGAGGCATCGACACCATTGACGCCAGTGCGCTGCAAAGCGGCACCACGCTTGACTTGCGTCCCGGCGCGCTGATGGACATCGGGCCCAACACGGTGCTGGGCATTGCCTACAACTGCAGCATCGAACATGCCACCGGTGGTGCCGGCAATGACACGCTGTTCGGCAATACCGCCGCCAACACCCTGCGCGGGTCGGCGGGCAATGACACGCTGAATGGCGGCGACGGCAATGACACGCTGGAAGGCGGCAGCGGCGACAACACCTACAACGGCGGCGCCGGGGACGACACCTTTGTGATAGCCAGTATCGGCGACCGCATCCAGGAGAGTGCCGGCGAAGGCAGCGACACGGTGCTGTCATCGGTGTCCATCGATCCGCTCATCCTGGGTTTGGGCATCGGCAGCAACGTCGAGCATGTGGTGCTCACGGGCAGCGCCGACCTGCAGGCCAGCGCCGCATCGGATACGCTCAGCATGACCGGCAACAGCGGCAACAATGTGCTCAACGACGGCTACGCCGCTGTGGCAATGCTCGGTGGCGCTGGCGACGACACCTACGTGGTGTTTGGCACGCAGTCCCAGGTGGTCGAGTCGGCCGATCAGGGCATCGACACCATCAAGCTCTGGTTCCGGAACACCTATACCCTGCCCGACAACGTCGAGAACCTGCTGCCCCAGAACGCACCGCCGCTTGGGGGGCTGGCCTTCACCGGGAACGCACGCAACAACCGGATTGAAGGATCCGGTGTCCGCAGCGACGACACGCTGGACGGTGCCGCCGGTGCCGACACGCTGGTGGGCAACGGCGGGGCCGATGTGTACATCGTCGACAACCTGCTGGACAGCGTCATCGAGGTGCTCGACGAAGCGGTGGACACGGTGCGAAGCAGCGTCACGCACACCCTGGGTGCTGCGGTCGAGAACCTCGCTCTGACCGGCACCGCGATGATCGATGGCACCGGCAACGACATCTCCAACCGCATCACCGGCAACACCGGCGCGAACCACCTGTTCGGCGCGGGTGGCGTGGATGAACTGTCTGGCGGCGGTGCGGCCGATACGCTGGACGGCGGGGCGGCGATCGACTGGCTGGCCGGTGGAGCGGGTGACGACCACTATGTGGTCGACACCCTGCTGCCCGACACCGCCATGGTGATACTGGGCGACGCCGGCGAATACGTCTCGGGCGGGCGCGGCCACTACTACACCGCAGCCGATGGCACCTTCAGCGCGCAGGAGCTGCTCGACCTCACGGGCGACGGTCTCGTCGACCTCCTGACCGTCCACTTCCGGACGCCCGACCTGAGCCACTTTTGGTACTTCAAGTTCAGCACCGACGCGCTGGGCCAGAATCTGGCAACGGGCAGCTACACCGGCGCGCAGCGCGCCGGCGTACCTGGTGCCGGCCATCCCGGCCTGGATGTGTACGGCGACGGGCGCAGCGGCGCGGGCAACGACTCCTCGTTCGAGATCCTGACGCTGCAGATCGACTATTCTGGCATCGCGCCGGTGCTTCAGAACTTCGCGGCAACGTTTGTCCAGAAGTCCGACCACGCAAACGGGCTCACATTGCGCGGCACGGTGAGTTTCAACGCCGCCACAGGCATGACCGACGTGGTGAGCGAAGCGGCTGCAGAGGGCATCGACACGGTACACGCGTCGGTCAGCGCGACGCTGCCAGACAACGTCGAAAAGCTGCTGCTGTCGGGCACCGGGGCGCTGACCGGCGTCGGCAACAGCCTGGCGAACCAGATCGACGGCAACCAGGGTGCGAACCTGCTCATGGGCGGCCTGGGCGCAGACACCGTGCTGGGTGCCCAGGGCAACGACACCCTCACCGGCGGCCCTGGCAACGACACGCTGGACGGTGGTGAGGGCATCGACACGGCGCTGTTCGCCGGTCTGCGCGCGGCCTACATCGTCACCAGAGACATGAGCGGCTTCGGGGTCAGCGGACCCGATGGCACCGATCGGTTGCTCGGCATGGATCGGATTGGTTTTGCCGACAGCAATATCCTGCTCAAGGCCGTCGACTCCGACTTCGACGGCGACGGGCGCAGCGACATCCTGTGGCGCAGCACGGCCACCGGGGCCAACACCATCTGGAAGAACGGCAGCAGCGCCAGCGTGCAGACGGTGGTGGGTGAAGCCAACCAGGCCTGGCAGATGGTGGGTGTGGGTGATTTTCAGGGCGACGGCAAAGCCGACATCCTGTGGCGCAACAACAGCACCGGGCAAAACTACCTGTACAACTCGGGCAATGCCGACACCGGCGGTTTCCTCGGCACGCAGGTGCTGGCCTGGAAGATTGCCGGTGTGGGTGATTTCGATGGCGACGGCAAGAGCGACATCCTGTGGCGCAACACGGCCACCGGAGCCAACACGATCTGGAAAAGCGGCAACAGCGCAACCGTGCAATCGGTGGTGACCGAAACCAATCAGGCCTGGCAGGTGACGGGTGTGGGCGACTTTCAGGGCGATGGCAAAAGCGACATCCTGTGGCGCAACACCAGCACCGGGCAGAACTACCTGTACAACTCGGGCAATGCCGACACCGGTGGTTTGCTCGGCATGCAGGCGTTAGCCTGGAAGGTGGCCGGTGTAGGCGACTTTGATGGCGACGGCAGCAGCGACATCCTGTGGCGCAACAGCAGCACCGGGGCCAACACGATCTGGAGAAGCGGAAACAACGCCACCGTGCAGGCGGTGGCCACCGAGACCAATCAAGCCTGGCAGGTGGCCGCAGTGGCCGACTACCAGGGTGACGGCAAGGCCGACATCCTGTGGAGGAACAGCAGCACCGGGCAGAACTACCTCTACAACTCCGGCAATGCAGACACCGGCGGTTTCCTTTCGACCCAGGCCGACTTGAACTGGAAAATCCAGCCCGCTTCCGCCGCGAGCAACCTTGCCCGCGCCGCCAGCGACTTTGACGGCGACGGCAAGAGCGATATCCTTTGGCGCAACACCGCCACCGGGGCCGACACCATCTGGAAGAGCGGCAACAGCGCCACACAGCAGGCGGTGGTCACCGAGGCCAACCAGGCCTGGCAGGTGGCGGGTATCGGCGACTTCCAGGGCGACGGCAAAGCCGACATCCTGTGGCGCAACATGAGCACGGGCCAGAACTACCTGTTCAACTCCGGCAACGCGGCCGCAGGGATTTCGCTGTCCACCCAGGCCGACCTGAACTGGAGACTAGCCGGGGTGGGCGACTTCGATGGTGACACCAAGAGCGACATCCTGTGGCGCAACGCGGCCACCGGTGCCAATACGATCTGGAAAAGCGGCAACAGCGCGACGCAACAATCGGTGGCCACCGAAGCGAACCAGGTCTGGCAGGTGGCCGGCATCGGCGACTTTCAGGGCGACGGCAAAGCCGACATCCTGTGGCGCAACAGCGCTACAGGCCAGAACTACCTGTACAACTCGGGCAATGCGGCCAGCGGGGTCCTGCTCACCACACAAGCAGACCAGAACTGGAAGATCGCCGGTGTGGGTGACTTCGATGGAGACACCCGGAGCGACATCCTGTGGCGCAACACCAGCACCGGTGCCAACACGATCTGGAAGAGCGCCAACAGCGCCACGCTGCAGGCGGTGGTGACCGAGACCAACCAGGCCTGGCAGGTCGTGGGTGTGGGTGATTTCCAGGGCGACGGCAAAGCCGACATCCTGTGGAGGAACAGCAGCACCGGGCAGAACTACCTTTATAACTCGGGCAATGCGGCCACCGGTGTGTTGCTGGGCTCGCAGGCCGATCTGAACTGGCGCATCGTCGATGGGTTGGAGAGCGGCGACTTGCTGGCGGGTGGTGCGGGCAACAACCGTCTGTACGGCACGATCCGGTCTGACCTGCTGTTTGGCGCAGCGGGCACCGACACCTTGACCGGTGGGCCGGGGGCGGACCTGTTCCGAACCATGAGCGCCACTGAAGGGGCCGACAGCATCACCGACTTCACCCC
>JANOUM010000085.1:0-8801 GCA_031416855.1 Rhodoferax sp.
GTACAACTCCGGCAACGCCGCCACCGGTGTATTGCTCACCACGCAGGCCGACCAGAACTGGAAAATCGTGGGTGTGGGTGACTTCGACGGCGACGCCAAGAGCGACATCCTGTGGCGCAACACCAGCACCGGTGCCAACACGATCTGGAAGAGCGCCAACAGCGCCACGCAGCAGGCGGTGGCCACCGAGACCAACCAGGCCTGGCAGATCGGGGGGGTGGGCGACTACCAGGGCGACGGCAAGAGCGACATCCTGTGGAGGAACAGCAGCACCGGCCAGAACTACCTGTACAACTCGGGCAATGCCGCCACCGGTGTTTTGCTCAGCACGCAGGCGGATCTGAACTGGCGCGTCGTGGATGGTTTGCAGAGTGGGGATCTGCTGGCCGGTGGCGCGGGCAACAACAGGTTGTATGGCACGGTCAACGCTGACCTGTTGGTCGGCGCAGCCGGTGCCGACACCATGACTGGCGGGGCGGGCGCCGATCTGTTCCGGTTCCTCAATGCCACGGAAGGCAGCGACAGCATCACCGACTTCGTGGTTGCGGTGGACAAGATCCAACTGGTGAGTGCCGGGTTTGCGAACCTGGCCGTGGGTGCGCCGGGCGCCGGCAACTTCGTATCCGGTGCGGCGCCAGCGGTCAACAGCGCCTCGCCGCAGTTCCTCTACAACACCACCTCGGGTCTGCTGAGTTTTGACGCCGATGGCACGGGGGTCGGCGTTGCGGTGAATCTTGTCACGCTGGTGGGCAACCCGGTGCTGACAGCAGCAGACCTGCTGGTGGTGGCGGCCTAAGGGAATCAGAAATTCCAAAAGTACCCGTTGCCGCGCTACTTGTCATTGCGGACTTGATCCGCAATCTAGTGCACCCGGACTGCATGGATGCCCCCGGATCGGAGTCCGGGGCAGGCTCATCAAGTCCGGCATGAGTGCGCTACATCAGCAATTTCCTTTTCCCTAACCGGCCGACCAACCGTCTTCCGGTGCCTTGCGATTGGCGAGGCGCTGGCCCGGTCACTGATGTCGGAGAAATTGACACTTGCCTTGGCTCCCCCCTAGCGATCAGGGGGGAAGTGCACTTGCCGCTACTTTCACGGGCCGCAAGTGCCGCTTTTCGTGAACTAATTTACACCAACGTCCCCCTTCCGGTTGCTGCGTTATTCGATCCGCAGTCAAAAACGCGAAGTATTCCCGAATTTGTGACCGGCTGGCCCTTTTAGTGACTCATCGGTTTAAAAAGGCACCCCTTTTGCATGGTATTTTCTGGCAGCGGAAACACACGGGTTTTACCCCCTCAGTAACGGATTGTGTTCGCCCTGCCATTCGCGTATGGTTGTTTAGGACTTTTCAACCTGAGAGAGAGAGAAAACATGACACACGAACTGGGGCGATCGGTTTTTTCGATGGTGCGCCTTTGCCTGCTGGTGACGGCCACTTTTTTTTACCAGCTAGCCTGGGCCGCCGGTGACGCCGAAGTGATTTTCGTGCTGGGTTCCGCCGAAATGCGCGAGGGCGCGCAAGGCCAGTGGCGACCGGTGAAGGTGGGGCAGTCGCTGAGTGCGGGCAACTTCATCCGCACGAGCGTGGGTAGCCAGGTGGCGCTGCTGCTGCGCGACCAGACGCAGATCCGGCTCAACGAGCAGTCCACCTTGCTGGTGCGCTCGGTGGCCGAGCCGGGCCAGGTCAGCACGCTGGACCTGCTGGGCGGGCGCTTGTGGGCACAGGTCAAGCAGGCCGCCACGGGTGGTTTACGCGCGTTGACCAAGTCCATCAACACCTCGCGCGATCAGGTCGTGCGCATCAACACGCCGACGGCCACGGTGGGCATCCGGGGCACCGACTGGGAGCTGGTGGTGGCCGAGAGCGGTGAATCGACGGTGACGGTGTTCGCCGGCGAGGTGGAGATGTCCAACCCGCTGGGCAGCGTGTCGGTAGGGGCGAACGAGCAGGCCAGTGCGGCACCGGGCAAGGCCCCGGTGAAGGCCTTGCTGAGCAATGCACGCGACCGCGTGCAGTGGGTCACGGCGTACCGGCCGGCGCCCAGCCGCTGGGTGAGTCCGGTGCCGGCCGATTTGGCGGGCGCCGTCAAGGCCATCGAGTCGGGCGATTACGCCGGCGGTCTTGCGCAACTGCAGGGCCTGGCCCCATCGACCGAATCTGCCCTGGTGCGCGCCGACATGGCGCTGTTCCTGGGCCGCGCCAACGAGGCGATCACACTGCTGCAGCCGCTTTCGCAGGGCGGCAGTGGCAACCCGATGGCCACCGCGCTGCTGGCGCGCGCGCTGACCATCGCCGGGCGCACCGATGAAGCCCGGCAATTGCTGGTGGCCGGTATTGCCAAGAACCCCGGCCAGCGCGAAATCGCCCTGGCGCTGGCCGACCTGGCGCGGCTGGATGGTGATGGCGACACCGCGTTGCGCCTGTTCACCGAGGTGGCCGGCACCAGCCCCAACAGCCATGAGGCCTGGTTCGGTGTGGGCCGGGTGCAGGCCGAGAAGGAGAACGTGGGCGAAGCCCGCCGCGCGCTGGACGAAGCCATCCGCCTGGCGCCCGACGCCCCCGGATATTACGGCGAACGCGCCACGCTCGAAGCGCTGGCCGGTGACACCAGCATCGCCCGCGAAGCCTTCACCCAGGCACTCAATCGACAGCCCGATGACTACCTGGCCCTGACCGGGCTGGGCATCCTGCAGCTCAAGACCGGCGAGACCGAGGCCGCCCTGACGTCGTTCCTGAAGGCGGGCACCATCGAGCCGCGTTTCGCGCGCGCCCAGTTGTACGTGGGCGTGGCGTATTACCAGTTGGGCAACCGGCTGCGCGCGCTCGAATCGGTGCGCAAGGCGGCCGAGCTCGACCCCAAGGACCCGCTGCCCTATGTGATGCTGGGCATGATGCACGGCGACGCGCTGGAGCTGCGCGCGGCCATCGACGCGGCGCGTGAAGCCCAGGTGCGTATGCCCTACCTCAAGTCGCTCAACCAGGTGCTCAACAACCAGAAGGGCAGCGCCAACGTGGGCTCGGCGCTGGCCGCGCAGGGCATGGAGGAATGGGCGCACGCCTACGCGGTGGACCATTACAACCCGCACTGGGCCGGCAGCGCGCTGTTCCTGGCCGATCGTTACCCGGACGGATTTGTCAAGAATTCCGAGCTGTACCGGGGCTTCCTGCTCGACCCCACGGTGTTTGGCGCGTCCAACCGCTTCAGCTCGCTGGTCGCCACGCCGGGTCACTACGGCAGCGTCGGGCTGCGTATTGCCAACGGCGATTTCCACCAGGACTCGCTGCTGCTGTCGGCCAACGGGCTGGCCAACCCCGGCGTGCCGATCGCCTATTCGCTGATCGCCGAGGGGGCGGCTGGTGAGCGCAACCCCAACACGTTCCAGTCGCATGGCACCAACTACACGTTGGGCCTGGGCATGAAGCCCACGCATGCGATGGGCGTCTTTTATTTCGGCACCCAGACCAGCATCGATGGGCGTTATGCTGCCGTGGCCAACCCGGCGGCGGCCACCCTCACCAACGACGAGCTGAGGCAGAAGGTGAACCGCCATGACCTGGGGGCGAGTTACCGCTTCGGGCCGGCCAACGACGTGATGGTGAAGTTCGGCACCGGGCGCCAGACCATTGCGCTGGATGGTGGGCTGTTCCACGCCTCGCAGGCCGCCTCGCTGAACACCACCTTCGCTGCCATCCCGGTGCTGCTGCCCTTCAACGCCGCAGGCACGCTGAACGGGTATGCGACCCGGATCGATCAGTCAGACGCACTGTTTCGCCACGCCTTTGACATTTCACCAGACCTGAAACTTGCCTGGGGTCTGGAGAAGGCCAAGGAGAACCGCGAGCTCAGCTTCGTGCGCACCTTCTCCAGTGCGTTGGCGCCCCTGTTCCCGGCCCGCTTGAGCAGCACCGCCACGCGCGAACTCGAGTCGCGGGACGCGTACCTGAGCGCACGCGGTAAGCTCTCGGCGCAGTTCGAGGCGCAGGGCGACCTGGTGCACCAGCGTTTCTCGGCCACCACGCGGCTGGTGGACCGGCTCGACCTGGTGGGCATCCCCGGCCCCTTGCTCAACACGCCCACCAATGAGCAGAACGATTTCTCCGACCTCAACCCGCGCCTGGGGCTGGCGTTCGCGCCCGCTGCGGGCCAGAAGCTGCGCCTGGTGGCGCAGCGCTGGCGGCGCACGGCGGGCAACGCCTCGCTGGGGCCAGTCGACACGCTGGGCATACCGGTGGAGGACCGGCTGGTGGAGGCCGGCGGGCTGCTGCGCCGCGCGCGCCTGCAGTACGACTGGCAGACCGCCAGCGACAGCTTCATGCAGGCGTTTGCCGATCGGCGCGAGGTGACCAACCTGCAAAGCGCCACCACCAGCCTGTTCAAGGTGTTCGGAGTGGCCGAGCTGGATGCGCTGCGCGCGCGCAAACCGGTATTTGGCGAGGCCTTCGACGACCTGGAGAAGACGCCGAGTTTCCAGCAGGGGCGGGTTTCCAGCGTGGGGCTGGCCGGCAACTGGCTGCTCAGCCCGGCGCTGACCGTGGCAGCGCGTTACACGCTGGCCGACAGCCGCAACACCAGCGTCGCATTCAATGGCAACGAGGTGCCTTTCATACCGCGCCACTTTGCCAACGTGGCGACGTTCTGGCAAGTCAGTGGCAGCTGGCTGGTGGGATTGAGCGGCAGCTACCGAAGCAGCCGCTTTTCCGACGAGGCCAACGCGGTGGCGCTGGATGCCGGCTGGGTGTTTGGCATCAGCAGCTTCTGGGAGACCGACGACAAGCGCTGGTCGATCGAGGCCGCTCTGACCAACCTGCATGCCAACAAGAATGCCGCTGCCGAGCGGAAGGCTCAGGCGGTTCTGAATGCGATCTACCGGTTTTAGCCGACCCCGCCTGCGCGCCCCGATTGTTTGACGTTTTATCGCTTTTGCACCTGTGACCCTGGAGTACGCACCATGACAAGCACCACCAACCCCATCACTAACGTCTCCGAACTCGTCTTCATCGACGGCGGCCTGGCGGACCTCGATACCCTGGTGGCAGGGGTCCGGGCGGGTGCTGCGGTGTTCGTCCTGGACCCACAGCGTGATGGGCTGGTGCAGATGGCGCAGATCGCCGCGCTTTACAGCGGCCTGAGCGCGATCCATGTGGTGTCGCACGGCTCGGCGGGCAGCCTGCTGCTGGGGGCATCGGGTCTGAGCAGCACCACGATCACGGGCTACAAGGGCGAGCTGGCGGCGCTCGGTGCGGCGCTCGGGGCCAGTGGCGACTTGCTGTTGTATGGCTGTGATGTGGCAGCCGGTGATGCCGGGCAGGCCTTCATTCGCGAGCTGGCAGACGCCACCGGCGCCGACGTGGCGGCGTCCACCAATCTCACCGGGGCCGCTTTTTTGCACGGCGACTGGAACCTCGAGGCCAGCATCGGAACGGTCGAGGCGGCCAGCCTGAACATCCTGGCGTTTGGCGCGGTGCTGGAGAGCCCCGACACACCGGGCAATACGTCGACCACTGCCGTATTGCCGCTCGACGGCTCCGCCACCGGCACGATCGGGGTGTCTGGCGACGAGGACTGGTACCGGGTTGACCTGATCGCTGGCGTCCAGTACCGGTTCGATCAAGAAACGCGTTTGGCCAGCAGCAACCGCCTGAACGACACGTACCTGCGGTTTTTCGATCCGTCCGGGGGCTACCTGGCCGGCAATGACGACAGCAATGGCACTCTGAACTCGAGCCTGGCCTTCACGCCGTCCAGTTCCGGCACCTATTTCGTGTCCGCCGGTGGGTACAGCTCCAACACTGGCGACTACAACCTGCGGGTGTTTCAGGTCATCGCCGGCGCAGGCGCAGGAGCGTCGCCGTTTTCTGGCCCGGCGATCGCGGATCCGCTGTCTGGCACGGGCCAGTTGATCCGGCCTTATGTCGATGCGCAAAACCTGGCTTCGGTCACCAATGGCGCCGCCGTCGCTGTGGTGTCGGGCGTGCTGGCGGGTTCCGAGACGCTGCACGATGCCCCCGGCCTCAACGACGGCTTCTACGGCAATGCGTCGTCGTGGATTCCCGCTGGCGGGCCCGGCTGGCTGAAAATCGATCTCGGCCAGGTGCGCCTGATCGATACGGTCAATTTCGGCCGCGACCGGCTTGGCGTATTCGATGATCGCCCGCCCGGAACCTACACCATCTCGGTTGCAAGCTCCGAGAATGCCTATGCCAGCGGCGACGCGTCCAACGATGCTGGCGAGTACACCGCTGTCTACACCGGTGCCTACTTCGGCGGCACCTTTTTGCAGACACTGGTCAATCAATTTGCACCGGTCAATGCGCGTTACATCAAGATCGACTTCTCCAATGGCGGTGTCGCCGTCGACGAAGTCCAGGTCTACGCGCCCAGGTCCCTTGTCGGCAGCGACAACAACGACATCATCCAGGGTGGAGACAACAACGAACTGCTCAGTGGCAGGCTGGGCAACGACGTGCTGAACGGGGTTGGCGGCAACGACACGCTGTTTGGCGATGGCGGTGCCGACACGCTCGACGGCGGCACCGGCAGCGATGTGATGTACGGCGGCGACGGCGACGACACCTACCATGTCGACGACGTGGGCGACATTGCCAGCGAGTTCAGCAACGACGCCCCTGGCGGCGTCGACACGGTTTTTTCCTCGGCTGCCTACCACTTTCTGGGCAATGGGGTCGAGAACCTCACGCTCACCGGTTTCAGCGTGATCTCCGGTTACGGCAACGAGAACGCCAACCAGCTCACCGGCAACGCCGCGGCGAACTACCTCGAAGGCGCTTCCGGCAACGACACGCTGGACGGTGGCACCGGCGACGACACGCTGTTTGGCGGAACCGGCGACGACACCTACGTGGTGGACAGTGGCGCGGATATCGTCACCGAGAACTTCGACCAGGGTACGGACCTGGTGCTGAGTTCGGTCGGGCTGCAGTTGGGTGCCAATATCGAAAACCTGACACTCACCGGCGACGGGCCGAGTTTTGGCTACGGCAACGACGCCAACAACATCCTGATCGGCAACAGCGGGGCCAACTACCTGTCGGGTGGCGGCGGCACCGACGACATGCGCGGTGCAGCGGGTGACGACACCTACATCGTCGACAACAGTGGCGATGGGGTGCTGGAGCTTTTGGACGGTGGCACGGACACGGTGCAAAGCACCGTGTCCTACACCCTGTCGGCCAATGTCGAGAACCTGTACCTCCAAAACGTCAGCGAGGGCGGCGGCTCCTTCTTCTTTTTCTACTATTACCCGCCGATCAACGCCACCGGCAACACGCAGGCCAACTACCTCGGCGGAAGTGCCGGCGACAACGCCATGGACGGCGCCCTGGGTGCCGACACCATGGTGGGCAATGCCGGCAACGACACCTACTACGTAGACGACGCGGGTGACGTGGTCATCGAAGCGGAGGGTTACGACTATTCGTTCGGGTTTTACGGCACCTACAGCGGGTTTGACACGGTGCTCAGCACGCGCAGCTACGTGCTGACCGACAACGTCGAAAACCTCACGCTGCAAGGCATGGCTTCCACCGCCACCGGCAATGCGCTGGGCAACATCCTGACCGGCAATGCTGCGGCCAACACACTCGATGGCGCGGCCGGGTCCGACACGATGTCCGGGGCTGGCGGTGACGACGTCTACATGGTCGACGACCAGTACGACTTTGTCTCCGAGGGCACCGATCAAGGTACCGACACGGTCCTCAGCAGTGTCAGCTTCACGCTGGGCGACAACGTCGAGCGCCTGACGCTGACCGGCGCCTTCAATACCAGCGCCATCGGCAACCAGCAGGCGAATACCCTGGTTGGCAACACCGGCGCAAACACTATCGACGGTGGCGCAGGCGCGGACACCATGACCGGTGGTGCCGGCGACGACACCTACCTGGTGGACGATGCGGCAGACCAGATCGTCGAAACCTCGGGTGGTGGATTCGACTCCGTATTCAGCTCCGCGGCCACTTACACCCTGTCAGCCGAGGTCGAACAACTCACGCTCACCGGTGCTGGCAACAGCGCCGGTGTGGGCAACGCCCTGGCCAACATGCTGTTTGGCAACATCGGCAACAACACCTTCACCGGTGGGCTGGGCAACGACACCATCGACGGCGGGCAAGGCAAGGACGTAGCGGTTTATTCCGGGAATTTTGCCGATTACACGATTGTGAAGTCGGCCTTTGTGTCGGGAGTGTTCGCGCCAGCCACCATCACCCACATCGCCACTGGCGTGGTCGACACGCTGTTCAGTGTGGAGAAGGCCCAGTTCGCAGACAGTGATTTGTTGCATCCGGATTTCCCGAACAATCTGCCAAGTCTGTTTGAAGTCGTGGTGTTGGATGGGCTTGCGGCGGCTGCCCAGGGTGGAGATACCAGCTTCTGGATAGGCAATACCACCCTCAGGGGTGGTGGTGGTGATGACCGCCTTACCGACCTTGTGAATGTGGGCAGCCCTGGCGAGGATCTGCTTGACGGCGGACCTGGCGCCGACTACATGGATGGCGGTGACTTGAGCGACACCTACTATGTCGATGACAGCGGTGACGTCACAAACGAGATTTACAACGACTCATTGGGCGGGATTGCGGATACTGTCTTTTCCAGCGCGACCACCCATTCGCTCGGTTTGGGTCTCGAAGACCTGTACCTGACTGGCACTTCAGACAGCGTAGGTATCGGCAACGAAAACCCCAACTACATCCAGGGCAACAGCGGCGACAACCGCTTGGACGGACTGACCAACGTCCCACTCTTCCATCTGACCGGCAGGTTGGGCGACACCATGGT
>JANOUM010000086.1:0-14975 GCA_031416855.1 Rhodoferax sp.
CTGGGTGCCACGCTGCTGGGCGTGCCCTTGGGCATGTACGCTGGCTACGCGCCCGACAGCCGTGTATCCAAGACCATCATGGCGGTGTCGGTGCTCGGGTTTTCCGTGCCGACCTTCTGATCGGCCTGATCCTGATCTTCACATTTGCCGTCAGCCTGGGGGTGCTGCCGGCGGGCGGGCGGGGCGACGTGGTCACGGTGTTGGGGGTCGACTGGAGCTTCCTGACCGCCAACGGCCTCAAGCACATGCTGCTGCCGTCGGTCAACCTGGCGTTGTTCAAGATGGCGCTGATGATCCGGCTGGCACGCGCCGGCACGCGCGAGGTGATGCTGACCGACATGGTGCGTTTTGCGCGCGCTGCCGGAGAGAGCGAATGGACCATCCTGCGCCGCCACGTGTTGCGCCTGATCGCGATCCCGCTGGTCACCGTGTTCGGGCTGGAATTCGGCTCCACCTTGGCGTTTGCCGTGGTCACCGAGACCATCTTCTCCTGGCCGGGCGTAGGCAAACTGATCATCGACTCGATCTCTACGCTGGATCGCCCGGTGATGGTGGCCTACCTGATGCTGGTATCGCTGTTGTTCATCACCATCAACCTGACGGTCGACATCGCCTACGTCGCCCTGGATCCGCGCCTGCGCGCGCGCAAGACCACATGACGATCGCCACCCGGGCCGCGCCTGCGGTCGAGACCCCGCTGCGCATGTTCCTGGACGAGTTCCTGGAGAGCCGCGTCGCCGTGGTCGCGCTGAGCGTGCTGGCCCTGATCGTATTGCTGGCCATCGCGGCCCCGCTGATCACGCCCCAGAACCCCTACGACCTGGCCACCCTGGTGCTGACCGATGCGCGCCGGCCACCGGGGTTCGTCGGCAGCAAGGGTTTCACGCATTGGCTGGGCACCGACGCCCAGGGCCGCGACCTGCTCTCCGCCATCATCTACGGGCTGCGCATCTCGCTGCAGGTCGGGCTGATGGCCGGCGCCATCGCCTTCACGCTCGGCGCCTCGCTGGGCACGCTGGCCGGCTTCGTCGGCGGGCGCACCGAGGCGCTGATCATGCGCATCATCGACCTGCAGTTGTCATTTCCCGCGATCCTGCTGGCGCTGGTGCTGGCGGCGATGCTGGGCCAGGGAAAATGGCAGTTGATCGCCGCGCTGGTGACGGCTCAGTACGCCTACTTTGCCCGCACGGCGCACGGCGCGGCCACCGCCGAGCGCTCCAAGGACTACGTCGAGGCTGCCTTGTCCACACCCCTCAGCGCCGCGCGGGTGGCGTTTCGCCATGTGCTGCCGAACTGCCTGCCGCCACTGATCGTGGTGGCCACGGTGCAGGTGGCGAATTCGATCGCGCTGGAGGCGACGCTGTCCTTCCTCGGCCTGGGTCTGCCGGTGTCGGAACCGTCGCTGGGCATGCTGATCGCCAACGGTTTCCAGTACATGCTGTCAGGCCGCTACTGGATCTCGATCTACCCCGGCCTGGCGCTGATCGTGTTGATCGTGGTGATCAACCTGGTGGGCGACCAGATCCGCGATCAGATGAACCCGAGGCTCAAGCGATGAGCGGCACTGGCACTGTCGCGCTGTTGCGCGTGCGCGACCTCACGACCGAATTCGCCACCCGCGCCGGCATCGCCCGGGCGGTGGATGGCGTGTCCTTCGACGTCGATGCTGGCGAGATCGTCGGTCTGGTCGGCGAATCCGGCTCCGGCAAGAGTGTCACCGGGTACTCCATCCTCGGGCTGGTCGATCCGCCCGGGCGCATCACCGGCGGGTCGGTGCAGTTCGACGGCCAGGAACTGCTCGGCATGCCGCGCGCCGGCCTGCGGGCGCTGCGCGGGCGGCGCATCGCCATGGTGTTCCAGGACCCGATGAGCACGCTGAACCCGGTGCTGACCGTGATGGCACAGATGGGCTTGGCCATGCAGGCGCACCGGGATACCTTTCGTGCTGCGCCCTACGGGGCAATTCGCCCTGGGAGCGGCCCGGCGGCGCATGGCCGGCCCAACGCCGCGCAGATGCGCCAGCGCGCGCTCGCCGCGCTGGTCAAGGTCGGCATTCCCGATCCCGAGCGCCGGCTCGACGCCTATCCGCATGAACTCTCGGGCGGCATGCGCCAGCGCGTGGCGATTGCCATCGCCTTCCTGAACAACCCGGCGCTGGTGATCTGCGACGAGCCCACCACCGCGCTCGACGTGTCGATACAGGCGCAGATCCTGGTGGAGATGAAAAGCCTGGTGCGTGAGGCCGGCGTCAGCCTGGTGTGGATCAGCCACGACCTGGCCACCGTCTCGGTGCTGGCATCGCGGCTGCTGGTGATGTACGCCGGGCGTCTGATCGAGGAAGGTCCGACCGACGAGGTGCTGCGCCGCCCGCGCCACCCCTACACCCAGGGCCTGATCGACAGCCTGCCCTCGCGCGCCGCACCGGGACGCGACCTGGAGCAGATTCCGGGCTCGACACCGTCGCTCACGGCGCTGCCCTCGGGCTGCGCGTTCCGCGAACGCTGCGCCCATGCCAGCGACATCTGCGCCACGGCGCCGGCACAGACCATCCTGGACCGCCGCACCTGGCGCTGCCACCACCCGCTGCATGTCGGCGCGGCGGCAAAGGAAGTCCAGTGACCGGTTTCATCCACCTCGACGACATCACGCGCCGCTTCACTTCGGTCCCCCCGTTCACCGAGCGGCTGGCCAAACGCCTCACCGGCGCCACGGCCAGCCCGACCGTGGTGCATGCGGTCGAAGGGGTCTCGCTGGCCGTGGCACAAGGCGAGACGCTCGGGCTGGTGGGCGAATCGGGCTGCGGCAAGTCGACCCTCGGCCGGGTCGCAGCCGGCATCCTGCAGGCCACGTTCGGCCAGGCCAGCGTGGCCGGGGCGCCGGTCATGACCGGCAGACGCAAGACCAGCACCCGCATCCAGATGGTGTTCCAGGACCCGTATGCCTCGCTCAATCCGCGCATGCGGGTGGGTGAGACGATCGCCGAAGGGCCGCTCGCCCACAAGCTGGTCACGCCGGCCCAGTCGGCGGCCGATGTGACGCGCTGGCTGGAGGCGGTGGGTTTGGACGCGGCCGCGGCGCAACGGTTCCCGCACCAGTTCTCGGGTGGACAGCGCCAGCGCGTGGCGATCGCGCGCGCACTGGCCATGCGGCCCGACGCACTGGTGTGCGACGAACCGGTCGCCTCGCTCGACGTGTCGATCCAGGCGCAGATCATCAACCTGTTCCTGAAGCTGCGCCGCGAACTGAACCTGACGATGCTGTTCATCAGCCACGACCTCAGCGTGGTGCGACATGTGAGTGACCGGGTGGCCATCATGTACCTGGGGCGCATCGTGGAGCTTGGCGCGACCGAACAGATCTTCACCGCGCCGCGCCACCCCTACACCCGCGCGCTGCTCGACAGCGCGCCGCGCCTGGCCGCCGACGGCGCGCCGGTGCAGGACATCCGGCCGATCAGCGGCGAGTTGCCCTCGCCGATCCACCCGCCACCCGGCTGCGCATTCCACCAGCGTTGCGCCCATGCACAGGCCCGTTGCCAGAGTGAATTGCCAGTACTGCGAGCCGTCGCCGAACTGCACCAGGCAGCCTGTCATTTCCCCCTGGAGCTACCCCCGCCATGCGTAGCAAGGATACCGAATGAGCACTGACAAATTGCCCGACGAACTGGAACCCTGGCGCTGGCCCGAGGAAGAGTGGCGACGCCGCGTGAACCAGGTGCGCGCCGGCCGCACCCTGCGCCCGGCAAGCTGGCCCGGCGGTGCGCGCTGCGCTGTGGCGTTGTCGTTCGACAGCGACCACGACACCAACGAACTGCGTGACGGCGGAAAATCGGTGGGGCGGATGTCCTGGGGCCAATACGGGGCGCGCCAAGGCGTGCCGCGCATCCTGGATCTGTTGGCACGCACCCAGGTGCCGGCCACCTTCTTCGTGCCCGCCGTATCAGCCCTGCTGTACCCGGACGAACAGCGCCGCGTGGTCGCAGAGGGCCATGAGATCGGCCTGCACGGCTGGATCCACGAAGCCAATTCCACGCTGGCCGCGCATGACGAGCGCGACCTGCACCTGCGCTCGTCGGACACGCTGGAAACGATCACCGGCGTGCGCCCGGTCGGCATGCGCACGCCATCGTGGGACTTCTCGCCCGCCACGTTGACGATCCAGCGCGAGATGGGCCTGCTGTACGACTCCTCGTTGATGGCCGACTACGACGCCTACGAGCTGCTGGAAGCGGGCGAACCGACCGGGATCATCGAACTGCCGGTGGAATGGATCCGCGACGACGCGGTCTACTTCAACATGAACCGCTTTGCGGCGCTGCGGCCGTATACCGCGCCGACCACCGTGCTGGACATCTTCCAGCGCGAGTTCGACGGCGCCTACGAAGAGGGCGGCCTGTTCCTGCTGACCATGCACCCGCACGTGATCGGCTACCGCTCGCGCCTGTTTATCCTGGAGCAGCTGATCCGCCACATGCAGTCGCTGCCCGGCGTGTGGTTCGGCACCCACCGGGCCGTGGCGCAACACGTCAAGGCGTTGTTGTAGCGCCTGGGCGGGTGCGCAGGTCGGCTTGTCCCGAATTGAGTTCGATCGCATGAATTCATAAAGCGGCAAACCCAAGCTTCGACCTGAAGCGGTCATCGAGCGACGATCAGCGCCAGCTATTGCACGTCGTACATCAGCCCTGCCTCCCACGCTGCTGCCATCTGCACCCGCAATGTCGCAGGCACCCGGTCATCACCCTTGGTGTCCTCGAGTGTCTTGCGCATGCCTTCGGCGATCGCTTTGACGGTTTGCGCAGGCTGGCTCACGCCGCAGACCCGGCGGCCAAAGTCGTGCAGCGCATCAATGGTCGGATAGGCCTTTGTCTGTCCTTTGCCGGCAAAGACTTTGAGCGCAAGTGTGTTGTCCTGCAGCTCAGGGCCGCCCGGGTACTTGGTGTACGTGTAGATGGTGGTTGTGACCACATCGAACATCGGCGCGAGCCAGACTTGGGCGGCGTCCCGGTAAAGGACACCGAAATTCTTCAGATGGGCATCTCCATTGCGAACCATGACGGAGAAGGCAACTTGCTGATAGAACCGATGCAGGTTGTCGCTGTGAAGCTGCAGCTGGCGCAGCAGCTCGGCGATGCGCTGATAGCTCCCCTGGTACTTTCTGTCCGACAGGATGTCGCGCACACGCAGACCGGCAAGCGCTGCAATGTCCTCGAAGCCGAGGCGCTCGATGCGACCATCGTCTTTTGTCACCATGTCGAAACGTTCCAGTATCAACATCTGCCCGTCGTCGGACAAAGCAAACTCGGGAACCTCGATTCCAGCGCGTCGCGCTGCGCTCAGGCACATGAACTCATTTGCAGCGAGGCCGGGGTAACTTGCGCTGGCCGCTTTGACAATGAGTGAGGGCACCGGCACGGTAGGCCGGTCAGGGACCATGATTTTGGGCTGCATGCCTGCAATGCCGGCCCCGGTGCTCAGATAGGCGGCCACCAGTTCACGGAACACGGCGGGCGAGTATTTGGTCCTGATGAGCTCAGCTTTGCTCAGGGTACGCGGCGCAGGCGCCTCGGTGGCCCCGCCGAGGGTGTACCCCAGTCGACCAATGCCATTGCGCCCGACCATCGCCAGAAGGTGCATCGGCGTCATGGGCTGCTTGGGGAACAGCGCACGAATCGTCATGAACAGGTCCCCTTCGGGCAGGTTCTGGTCCATCGGCGGGAACAGATCCCCGTCCTGCCAGGTCAGGCGTTGGCTCGGGGGCATGAGCAAGGCCATGGTGAGCTGCTCCGGGTCTGGCGACTGGTAGCGGAACTCGTAGGTCGATGCCTTTCGCAACTGGCCGGCGTGCTGGTTGTCCCCGATGGACACCTCCAGTTCACGAATCTTTTCAGGAAGCATCTTCGTCATCCTGAAATCTGCGCGCGACCTCTTCGGCCGACGGGAGCCCCACGCGCTCCAACCGAATGGCCAAGCCCAGGGCGCCCAACACAGCCAGCAGCGACGAGACCGTCGTGTCCTCCCCTGCCTCCAGACGATAAACAACCTCCCTCACCTTCCCGGCCTTTTCGGCAAGCGCAGTTTTGCTCATTTTGCGCGCTTTCCGGTGCTCTTCCACCTGGTGACCAAGTTCATCCGGCAATCTTATTATGTAAGTCATGACACGCAATTTAAGATGAATCGTCCTAAATTGCAAGCCATTACTTACGTATTTAGAGTTGTATCGTGACTATTCAAACAAAGCAGGAACGCTAGTTTTAACGTCCACACGGTCGCGGGTCGGTGGTTTTTGCATCCGGCCACACACGTCCTGCCAGTGACGGAGCAACTGCCGGATTGAGGCCGAATGCCTGCGGCGAACAACAGCTTTGACTTTTGCGCCGTGCCGATCAACGAGCTGTTCTCATTGTCGACACGGCTCCTTCGGGCAAGATTCAGTCGGAGGTATCTTCGACGATGCAACGCGAAGCCGTATCAAGCTGCGACTGCCGCCCCCTTGCGCTTGGCCAGCACCCCGTCGAGCCAGTCGCTGCGCATCACCGGCACGGCGGTGACGAGTTTCTCGGTGTACGGGTGGTACGGTCCGGCAAAGATTTTTTCGGTCTCGTCGAAAGCCACGAATGAACCGCGCAGCATTACCGCGGTGCGGTGGGCGATCCGGTGCACCACATCGAGATCGTGCGTGATCAGCATGTAGGACAAGCCCAGTTCGACCTGCAGCCGGCGTAGCAGCTTGAGGATTTCCTCGGCCACCAGCGGGTCGAGCGCCGAGGTCGGCTCGTCCAGGATGATCAGGTCCGGGTCGGCCGCGAGCGCCCGCGCCACACACACGCGCTGCTTCTGCCCGCCCGAGAGTTCGGTCGGGTAACGCGTGAGGAAACTTTGCGGCAGTTCGACCAGGTCCATCAGCTCCTTCGTGCGTTTGTCCACCTCCCTGGTGCCCATGCCAAAGTACAGGCTGGACGGACGACCAACCGATTCCTGCACGGTCTGGTGCTCACCCTGCTTCACCGGATTGGCGCCACCCAAGCTGAAATAGAAACTGACCGGGCGACCAATCGTCTCCATCAGTGTCTGGCGCGGGTTCAGGGCCACGTCCGGTATCTGGTAGACCAGCTGGATGGTGCGTTTGAGGTCCTTGCCGCGCTCGGCCAGCGATCGCGGCAACACCTGGCCCTTGAATGTGATGCTACCGGCCGTTGGCGGCAGCAGGCCGGTGATGATGCGTGCCAGCGTCGACTTGCCCGAGCCGGACTCGCCCACAACGGCCACGGTTTCCCCGCGGCGGATGTCCAGGCTGACGTCCGACACCACTTTGAACGCACCGTAGGATGCATCGATGTGGTCGACCTTGAGCACGGTCTCCGGCTTCACCGATGACGGGTCGGCGCGTTCGCTGGCCGCCGCACCGCGCACGGCCACCAGGCGCGCGGTGTAATCCTGCGTCGGGGCCAGCAACACGCCGTCGACGGTGCCTTCTTCGACCTCCTTGCCATGGCGCAGCACCTTGATGCGGTCCGCCACCTGCGCCACCACCGCCAGATCGTGCGTGATGTACAGCGCAGCCGTGCCGTACTCGCGGATCAGCGACTTGAGCAGGATCAGCACCTCGATCTGGGTGGTGACGTCTAGCGCCGTGGTGGGTTCGTCCAGCACCAGGATGTCGGGGCGGCAGGACATGGCCATGGCTGCCATGGCGCGCTGCAGTTGCCCGCCCGAGGCCTGGTGCGGATAACGATTGCCGAAGGTCTCGGGCTCCGGCAGGTCGAGCGACTTGAACAGGTGCCGGGCCCAGGACTCGGCCTCGTCGCGCGACATCAGGCCATGGATCATGGGAGCCTCGCAGACCTGATCCATGATGGTATGGGACGGGTTGAACGCCGCCGATGCCGACTGCGCCACATAGGCGATGCGCCGCCCGCGCACGCCGCGCCGGCCGCTGGCGTCGAGCTTGCGAATGTCGATGCCGTCGATCTCGACCGTCCCCTGCGCGATGTGCACGCCCGCGCGCGCGTACGACATCGCGGACAGTCCGATGGTGGATTTGCCGGCGCCGCTCTCGCCGATCAGGCCGAGCACCTCGCCGGCGTGCAACGTGACGTCGACGTTGTCGACGATCACGTTGCCGGCCCGCACGCCCTCCAGCCGCAGGCCGGTGATCTTCAGGATGATTTTTCCGGCTGTGCTCATGTGCTTGCCCCCACGCTTGTGACTGTGTCGCTGTTCGAGAACACTTCGAGTACTGCGCTGCCCTGCCCGGGGGTATACACGCCTAGAGGCGGCTCGGCGGCGTGCAGATCGATCACAGTTCAGCCTGGGCGCCGGACGGGCGCGCTTCGATCGACAGCAACCAGTCGACCACCAGATTGACCGATACCGTCAGCAGGGCGATCGCCGTGGCCGGGTAGATCGGGGCCATCATGCCGAAGTTGATCGCGGCGGCGTTCTCGCGCACCATGCCGCCGAGGTCGGCGTACGGCGGCTGGACACCCAGCCCCAGGAACGACAAGCCGGCGATGAACAGGAAGTTGAAGCAGAAACGCAGCCCGAACTCGGACATCAGTGGTGCCGACGCGTTGGGCAGGATCTCGCGGCGGATGATCCACCAGGTGCCCTCACCGCGCAGCCGCGCCGCCTCCACGTACTCGAGCACAGTCAGGTTCATGCCCAGCGCGCGCGCCAGCCGGAACACGCGTGTGGAGTCGAGCACGGCGATGGTGAGGATCAGCACCGGGATGCTGGAGCCGAACACGCCCAGGATGATCAGCGCAAAGATCAGGCCCGGGATGGACAACATCACGTCCACCAGGCGCGTGAGGAACAGGTCGACCCAGCCGCCCATCACGGCGCTGAGGAAACCCAGCACGATGCCGATCAGGAACGACAACGTGGTGATGGCCAGGGCCACCCCGATCGTCATCCGTGACCCGTACATGATGCGCGTGAGCATGTCGCGGCCGATCTGGTCGGCGCCCAGCCACATCGCGGCCGAAGGCTCATCCCAGGTGCCACCGATGTTGGCCGACTCGGGATACGGCGCGAGCAGGGGCGTAAAGAGCGCGACGATGATGAACAGCCCCACCACCACCAGACCGAACCAGGCCGATACCGTCGGCTTGTGTCCAAGGATTTTCATGGTCTTGTCCTTCCTCAGTGCCGGTGGCGCAAGCGTGGGTTGACCAGGATGACCAGGATGTCGGCCAGCGTGTTGAGCAGCACGAACACCATGGCAAACACCAGGCCGCAGGCCTGGATCACCGGCACGTCCCGTTTGGACACGGCATCCACCATCAACTGGCCCAGACCCGGGTAGACGAAGACCGCCTCGATCACCACGACGCCGACCACCAGGTAGGCCAGGTTCAGCGCAATCACCGTGATGATGGGGGCAGCGGCGTTGGGCAGGGCATGGCGCACGATGACACGCCCGCGCTTGGCCCCCTTGAGGAAGGCCATCTCGATATAGGGCGTGGACATCACCGACAGCACCGAGCTGCGCGTCATGCGCAGCATGTGCGCGGCGACCAGCAGGGTCAAGGTGATGGCCGGCAGGGTGGTCTGGTACACCCGGTCGCCAAACGGCATGCCCGGGGACACCGTGGACAGGGACGGGAACAGCTCCACGTTCACCGCGAAGAAGATGATCAGCAGGTAGGCAATGAAGAACTCCGGGAAGGAGATCGCGACCAGGGTGACGATGTTGGACAGCTTGTCCGACAGCTTGCCTTCATTGATGGCCGAGTAGATGCCCAGACCCACCGCCAGCGGGATCGCGATCAGCGCCGCGAAGCCGGCCAGGAACAACGTGTTGCCCAGGCGCGGCAGCACTTCATCGACGATCACCCGTTTGTTGGTCAGCGCCACGCCCAGGTCGCCCTGCAGGGCGCCCACCAGCCAGTTCCAATAGCGCAGATAGGCAGGAACATCGAGGCCCAGTTCCTTGCGGAAGATCACCAGCGCCTCGGGCGTCGCGCCCTGCCCCAGCACCGCCGAGGCGACATCGCCGGGAAGTATCTCGGTGCACAGGAAAATCAGCAACGACACCGCCAACAGGGTCAGTATTCCCAGCAACAAGCGATTGATGATCAGTTTCGCCATGGGGTCACTTCCGGGTGAGGTGAAAAACCGGGCCAGGGCCGACGCTGCAGCGAGCGCGGCGGCAACCCGCTGGCCGGCGCGTCAGGCACACAAAAAAGCGGAGCGCCCCGCTGGCCGGCTCCGCTTGTTCCGTGTGCGCGCCGCTGCGCCGTCCGCTCAGGCGAACCAGCCTTTTTCCGCAATACGCTGGTCGCCCAGGTCATACCGCGCGGAGATCGTGAGGCCCTGCAGCTTGGTGCTGTGCGCGTCGAGGTAGTCCTGGATCGCGAAGCAGACCATGCCCGAGTTCTGGGCGATCAGCTCCTGGCACTTGGCGTACATCTGCGCGCGCTTGGCTTGGTCGAGCTCAACGCGGGCGTCCACCAGCAGCTTGTCGAAGTCGGCGTTGACAAAATGCGTGTCGTTCCAGGTGTTCTTGAGCCCGCCACCGAAGGTGCTGGTGAGCTGGTTGTCGATGGTCGGGCGATTGCCCCAGTACACCGCGCAAAACGGCACCTTGAGCCAGACGTTGTCCCAGTAGCCGTCGCCGGAGACGCGCTTGAGATCGAGCTTGATGCCGGCCTTGGAAAGCGACTCCTGGAAGATCTGGCCGGAATCGGTGGCACCGGTGAAAGCGCCTTCGGACACCTGCAACTCGAGCGGAGCGCTGATGTTGGCCTTCTTGAAGTGGAACTTGGCTTTATCCGGGTCGTACGCGACTTGCTTTTGCTTGGGGTCGTAGTACTTCATCTTGGTACCCACGGTATGGTCGTTGCCGACCGTGGCGTAGCCAGAGAATACGTTCTGCACGATTTTCTTGCGGTCGATGCCGTGCTTCAGGGCCAACATCAGGTCCTTGTTGCTGTACGGGTCCTTGTCGCTATGCGAGACAAACGCGAACCGGTTGCCGGCGCCGGGCGTGCGCGAAACCTTGAGCTTATTGTTCTTCGCCAGCAGCGCGGCGGTCTTGGGGTCGACGCGGTTGATCGCGTCCACCTGGCCGGTGACCAGCGCCTGCGTGCGCGCGGCAGCGTCGCCGATATAACGCAGTTCGACCCGGTCGAAATGGCCGCGGTTGGGCTTCCAGTAGTTGCCGGCCTTGCGCTTGAACACCGCGCGCACACCCGGCTGGAACTCTTCCAGCGTGAACGCGCCGGTGCCGTCGGGCTTGGCAAAATCGGTGTAGCCATTGGGAACCACGATGATGTGGTAATCGCTCAGGTTGTAGGGCAGATCCACGTTGCCTTTGCTCATGGTGATCTGGACCTGCGTCGGCGACAGCTTCTTGATGTCGGAGATGTCCGCCATCAGCGCCTTGGCCGGCGACTTGGTCTCGCCGCGGTGCAGGTTGATGGAGTAGATCACGTCGTCCGCGTCGAGCGTCTTGCCGGAGGTGAAGGTGATGCCTTTGCGGATGTCGAAGGTCCAGTCGGTGGCGCCGGGCTTGACCTCCCACTTCTCGAACAGCTCGCCGGTGGCGTTGCCGTTGTCGGCCACTTCCACCAGGTTGTTCCAGAGCATCAGGCTCATGGCGATCGGGATCGAGTCGGCGTAGGTACGCGGATCGAGGCTGTCGGACGGGGAACCGCCTTCCATGCCCAGGCGCAAGGTGCCGCCTTTCTTGGGCGTGCCCTGGGCCATGGCTGGCAGGGCGCCAAACGTCGTGGAAAGACCCAGCGCAGCCGCGCCGGTGATGATTTGGCGGCGGTCGAGGATGATCCCGGATTCCGTGGTGGTTTCGTTCATTGCCATTTGTGAGGTTCTCCAATCAAGACCAATAACAGTTCCCCGATCGCCGCCATCGATGGTGATGGACAATTTCGGGCAGCCCGAGGGCAACCAGCTTTGCACTCTGGAATCATGGTACCGCAGCAGACGGTGCCCGAGGCATCCAGACAATCCCTTAGTCGGAGCGCCCCGGCCTTATGGGCGCATCAATTACTTGAATTGAAACCGGCGCGCTGCGCGGCGGTCATGTCGCAGGAATTCTTGGCGTGCTTGCAATCGGTGATGGGGCGGCCGGGCGATGCCGCTCAATGCGCCCGTTCGTCCTTGGGGCTCAGCCCGAAACGCGCCCGGTAGGCACGCGAGAAATTCGACGAAGAGACAAAGCCGCAGGCCACGCCCACCGACAAAATGCCCATGTCGGTCTGGCGCAGCAGTTCGCGCGCCCGGTCCAGCCGCACGGCGAGGTAAAACCGCGCCGGCGTCTCGTGCAGGTGGGTGGCGAACAGCCGCTCCATCTGGCGCCGCGTGACCGAAATCATCCCCGCCAGGTCGTCGGCCGTCAGCGGGTCCTCGATGTGTTCCTGCATCAGCTTCACGACCTGGATCGTCTTGCGGTTGTGCAGGCCGAGGCGCGCCGCGATTTCCATGCGCTGGCGGTCCGACTGGCTGCGGATGCGACCCAGCACGAATTGCTCCGACACCTGCGCGGCAAGCTTGCGGCCGTGCTTGGTGGCGATCAGGGCCAGCATCAGGTCGATGGCCGAGGTCCCACCGGCGCAGGTGATGGCCTGGGTGCCGATCTCGAACAGTTCCTCGGTCACCGTGATGCCGGGGAACCGCTCTGCGAATGCGGCCTGGGCCTCCCAATGCAGGGTGACAGACTCGCCGCCCAGCAGGCCCGCTTGCGCAAGTACGAAGGCCCCGGTATCGATCGCCCCGAGCGTCGCACCATGACGGTGCAACCGGCGCAGCCACTGGGCCAGGGCCGGCTGGTAGAACACCAGCGGATTGAATCCGGCGACCACGAACAGCATGTCGACGGCGCCGGCCAGCCCGAACGCCGCGTCGGCATTGATCGACATACCATTGCTGGCGACCACCGCGCCCCCATCCAGGCTCAGGATCTGCCAGCGGTAGGAGCCCGGCCGGAACCGGTTGGCCACCCGCAACGGTTCGATGGCCGACACGAAACCCATGACGGAAAACTCCGGCAGCAGCAGGAAATGCATGTTCTGCGGCGGGTTGTCTGTTTTGAGCGACATGGCGGCCAAGGAGTCTCGGCTCAAGCGGTTGATGCTACCAAGGCACCGCCCGCCTGGTCGCCAGGCAAACGCCCCGCGGGCGCGGGTTCGCAAAGCCGACGGGCGCTGTCGGTCAACCACTCGCGCAGGATCCGGATCTTGGGTTGCTGCGCCCGGTCGGACGGGTAGACCAGGTAATAGGAAAGCCCCTGCTCGATGGTCTGGGTGAACGGCGCCACCAAGATACCGTCGCGCAGGCTCTCGCGCACCAGGTTCAGGTCGCCAATTGCGACGCCCTGCCCGCGGGTGGCAGCTGCCAGCGCGAGCTCCAGCGTGTCGAAGGTCTGGCCGCGACGCGCGTCCTTGTTCTTCACTCCGGCCGCGTGGAGCCAGCGCGGCCAGCCGTCCTGCGGGTCGCAATGCAACAGGGGCAGCGCCAGCAGGTCTGACGCCGACTGGATACGCGTGGCCATGTGCGGCGAACACACCGGGGTCAGCACCTCGGGCATCAGGGCCACCGCCTCTACCCCGACCCAAACGCCGCGCCCCTGGACCACGGCCGCGTCCACGTCGGAGCGCTCGAATTCGGGCTCCCAGGAGTCGTAGGTGGTGATGCGAACGTCCACATCGGGCAACAAGGCACGCAGTTCCGGCAGCATGGGCAGGAACCAGCGCGACGTGAACGTGGGCGGCATGCGCAGCACCAGCACCTGCCCAATCGTGCGCAGTCCGTCGCAGGCACCGGCCAAGCGGCCCAGTGCGTCGTCCACCACCGGCAACAGCAGCTGCCCTTCGGCCGTGAGCTTGAGCCCGCGCTTGTGGCGGACAAACAACGCGCAACCCAGGTAGCGCTCCAGTTGCTGGATCTGCCGGCTCACCGCACCCTGTGTCACGAACAGCGATTCGGCCGCGCGGCTGAAACTACCAGTGGCGGCCGCCGCAGCGAACACCGTCAGCGCATGTAACGGCGGCAGGCGCCGGTGGAACAAGTGGATGTTGGATCCATGCGTTTCGCGAATACTTGACATGACTATTCCTGCGCTCATGTAGCAAAGTGGAAGTATAGAATAAGCAATGAAACCAATGGTATATGCTTGGTTTTAGGGCGTTTCAAGTTGTCGCGTGTACCCAGTTTTCAGCATGGATCCATGAAAATTCTTCGCATCACAGCGACCCCGATCAATTTCCCGCTGGAAGCCCCTTATGGTTGGGCGTTTGGTGCATTGCCCGGTTTCTCGCAAACCATCGTCGAGGTCGAAACCGGGGACGGTCTGGTCGGGCTCGGCGAAGCCTCGGGCGCGGGTGCCGAGGGACCTACCGGCGGCTTCCACTGAACTGAGCGCACCAAAGCCGCCTCCTCGCGCCCCCACAACCTCGACCTCGCATGACCACCGAACCTCTCCGCTTCGAAGACACTCTTGCCTTGGCGCACGGCCTGCTGGTCGGCAGCCGGGTGAGCCCAACGAACGCCGCCCACGTGGCCCGCTCGATGGCCTGCGCAGAGCGCGACGGGCAGGCGATTGTGGGTTTGTCCTACCTGCCAACCTACTGCGACCATGCGGCCTGCGGCAAGGTGGACGGCACCCCGATGCTGGCGCGTTGACCCCAAGACGCCATGCGATCACCCGTACACGACATGAAGAAGCCAACCGCAGACGCGGCCAGCCCGTCTGTGGGCCGTGCCCTGGCCCACACCACCCCCCACAGGCACGGCTTCGAATGGCAAACCTGGCTGCTGATTCTCACCGTCTACGGCAGCTGGCTGGTGCTGGTGCTGGCCTACCCCTTGTTGCCTGGCTGGCTCGTCACACCCTTGCTGGTTGTCGTCACCGCCTGGTTCATGAGCCTGCAGCACGAACTGCTGCATGGCCACCCCACACGCAGCAAGGCGTTCAACCGGCTGCTCGCCCTGGCGCCGCTCAGCGCCTGGTACCCC
>JANOUM010000087.1:0-13583 GCA_031416855.1 Rhodoferax sp.
CCCTGAAAATAGCGCTTGTCCACCACCCCGGTGTTGACGTTAAAACGCGCCAGCCGCAAGGCCGCGCAGGAACAGTAGACAAAGGCCGCGATCCAGCCCCAGCGGCCCAGCCCGCGCAGGGCCCATTCGTAGGCAATCAGCGCCGGCGCGGCGCCGAATGACACCATATCCGAGAGCGAATCCATCTGTTCACCAAACGCGCTCTGGGTATTGGTCATGCGTGCAACACGCCCGTCCAGGCTGTCGAGCACCATGGCGCAGAAGATGCCGATGGCAGCCATGTCGAAGCGGCCGTTCATGGCCATCACGATGGAATAGAAGCCGGCAAAAAGCGCCGCCAGGGTCACCATGTTGGGCAGGATGTAGAGTCCCTTGCGGCGCTTGCGCAGCACCACGGCCTCCTCGCCCAACTCCGAGTCTGCAGCGTCCGGCATGATGAGAACCTCCAGCCCGCAACATGGGCACGATTAAGAATTGCCGCCCGACCGGGCCGCGCTCCGAAAGCGTGGCGGGTATCTGACCGTAGGGCAAGTGTAAGTCAGAGCCACGCGCCCGCCGGGCGGCCCGTCCCCACCAACAGCCAGGGCCACCGCGGTGGCCCTGGTCATCGGTCTCGACCGCCTCAGTTACGCGTCTGGTCGACCAGCTTGTTCTTCTTGATCCACGGCATCATCGCCCGCAGCGTTTCGCCCACGGTTTCGATCTGGTGTTCGGCGGTCAGGCGGCGACGGCTGAGCAGGGTCGGAGCACCGGCCTTGTTCTCCAGGATGAAGCTCTTGGCGTACTCGCCGGTCTGGATGTCCTTCAGGCATTGGCGCATCGCATCCTTGGTCGCCGATGTGATGATCTTGGGGCCGGTCACGTATTCACCGTACTCGGCGTTGTTGGAGATCGAGTAGTTCATGTTGGCGATACCTCCCTCATAGATCATGTCGACGATCAGCTTGAGTTCGTGCAGGCACTCGAAATAGGCCATCTCGGGCGCGTAGCCGGCTTCGACCAGCGTTTCGAACCCGGCCTTGATCAGTTCGACCGTACCGCCGCACAACACGGCCTGCTCGCCGAACAGGTCGGTCTCGGTCTCTTCACGGAAGTTGGTCTCGATGATGCCGGCCTTGCCGCCACCGTTGGCCATGGCGTAGCTCAGGGCCATTTCACGCGTGCGGCCCGATTTGTCCTGCGCAATCGCGATCAGGTGCGGAACGCCACCACCCTGGGTGTAGGTGCCGCGTACCGTGTGGCCGGGGGCCTTCGGGGCGACCATCCAGACATCGAGGTCCGCGCGGGGAGTGACCAGGCCGTAATGCACATTGAATCCGTGCGCAAACACCAGCGACGCGCCGGTCTTGATATTGGGTTCGACGTCATTCGTGTAGACGGTGCCGATCTGCTCGTCGGGCAGCAGAATCATGACCACGTCTGCGGCCTTGACCGCATCGGCCACCTCGGCGACCTGCAGGCCGGCCTTTTCCACCTTGGGCCAGGAGGCGCCACCTTTGCGCAGCCCCACCACCACCTTGACGCCGCTGTCGTTGAGGTTCTGCGCATGCGCATGCCCCTGGCTGCCGTACCCGATGATGGCTACCGTTTTGCCCTTGATCAGGCTGAGATCACAATCCTTGTCGTAATAGACTTTCATTTTCTGCTCCTGTAACAGTTATCAAACCCGCAATATCCGCTCGCCACGGCCGATGCCGCTGGAACCCGTACGCACTGTCTCCAGGATGGCGCTGCGTTCGATCGCCTCCAGAAACGCGTCATTTTTTGACTGGTTGCCAGTCAATTCGATGGTGTAGCTCTTTTCGGTCACGTCGATGATGCGACCGCGAAAGATGTCCGCCATCCTTTTCATTTCCTCGCGCTCCTTGCCCACGGCGCGCACCTTCACCATCATGAGTTCGCGTTCGGTGTAGGCGCCCTCGGTCAGGTCGACCACCTTCACGACTTCGATCAGGCGATTCAGGTGCTTGGTGATCTGCTCGATGACATCATCCGACCCGGTGGTCTGGATTGTCATGCGAGACAGGCTGGGGTCTTCGGTGGGCGCTACCGTCAGCGATTCGATGTTGTAGCCGCGGGCGGAAAAAAGGCCCACCACACGGGACAAGGCGCCCGGTTCGTTTTCCAGCAGTACTGCAATGATGTGCTTCATGGGATTCCTCTTTTCGCTGCCCTCCCCGGGTTGCGGTAACAACCAGGCTCGGCAGGCAATAGACGCATCGGAAAGGGTAGGACGGGGTCAACCCGCCAATAAGCCGCCTTCGGGCGGCGCCAGGATCGGGTGGGTTTGCCTAGAGGTCTTCGGACCCCAGCAGCATTTCGGTCAGACCCATGCCGGCCTTGACCATCGGGAAAACGTTCTCCGTCGGATCGGTGCGGAAGTCCATGAACACCGTACGGTCCTTGAGCTTGCGCGCCTCGCGCAACGCGGGCTCCACATCCTGCGGCTTTTCAATCAGCATGCCGACGTGGCCATAGGCTTCGGCGAGCTTGACGAAATTGGGCAGCGCATCCATGTAGCTGTGGCTGTAGCGGCCTTCGTAGTCGATCTCCTGCCACTGCCGCACCATGCCGAGATAACGGTTGTTGAGCGCAACTATCTTGATCGGCGTGTTGTACTGCAGACAGGTCGAGAGTTCCTGGATGCACATCTGCACCGATCCTTCACCGGTGATGCAGAACACCTCGCTGTCCGGCTTGGCCAACTTGATACCCATGGCATACGGAATTCCGACACCCATCGTGCCCAGGCCACCGGAGTTGATCCAGCGCCGCGGCTCATCGAAGCGGTAATACTGAGCCGCCCACATCTGGTGCTGTCCGACGTCGGATGTGATGTAGGTCTCAGCGTCCTTGGTCATGTTCCAGAGTGTCTCCACCACGTACTGCGGCTTGATCACATCGCCCTTGCCATGGTCGTATTTCAGGCAGTCGCGCTTGCGCCAGGTTTCGATCGTGTCCCACCAGGCGCCCAGTGCGTTGGCGTCCGGTCGCACGCTGCCCTCGCGAATCATGGCGAGCATCTCGCCGAGCACGTCCTTGACATCGCCCACGAGGGGGATGTCGACCCGCACGCGCTTGGAAATGCTCGACGGATCGATGTCGATGTGGATGATCTTGCGCTCATTCTGGGCAAAATGCTTGGGGTTGCCAATCACGCGGTCGTCGAAACGGGCACCAACAGCCAGCAACACATCGCAGTTCTGCAT
Organism: Rhodoferax sp.; assembly: GCA_031416855.1. Classification (GTDB taxonomy): domain Bacteria; phylum Pseudomonadota; class Gammaproteobacteria; order Burkholderiales; family Burkholderiaceae_C; genus CAISIP01. Next base: position 3,210 of record JANOUM010000087.1, read on the forward strand.
GGCGTTGTTGGCTTCGAGCGTGCCGTGCATGCCGAGCATTCCCAGGAACTTGCGATCACTGGCCGGGTATGCGCCCAGGCCCATCAGCGTGTTGGTGCATGGGTAACCCAGCATGTCGACCAAGGTGCGCAACTCGGTGGACGCATTGCTCATCAACACGCCGCCGCCGGTGTAGATGTACGGCCGCTTGGCGGTCAGCAGCAGATGCAGCGCCTTGCGGATCTGCCCGCCGTGCCCCTTGCGCACCGGGTTGTAGGAGCGCATCTCGACCGACTTCGGATAACCGTCGTACGGCACCTTCTTGAAGGAGACGTCCTTGGGAACATCCACCACAACCGGCCCGGGACGGCCGCTGCGCGCAATATGGAACGCCTTTTTCATGACCTCGGCCATATGCCGCGCGTCTTTGACCAGGAAGTTGTGCTTGACTATCGGCCGGGTAATACCGACCGTGTCACATTCCTGAAACGCATCCAAGCCGATGGCTGCGGTCGGAACCTGCCCGGTGATGATCACCATCGGAATGCTGTCCATGTACGCGGTCGCAATGCCCGTGACCGCATTTGTGACCCCCGGCCCCGATGTGACCAGTGCCACACCAACATCGCCGGTGGCGCGCGCATAACCGTCGGCCGCATGCACCGCAGCCTGCTCATGGCGCACCAGAATATGCTGGATCGTGTCCTGCTTGTAGAACGCGTCGTATATGTGGAGCACCGCTCCGCCCGGGTATCCCCAGACATACTTGACGTTCTCCGCCTGCAGCGCCTTGATCAGTATTTCAGCGCCGCGCAGTTCCACGCTGGATGCCTGGCTGGAGGGACGTGACGAAGGCGTGATTGCTGATGCCGAGGGGAACTCGGCTTTGGAGACTTCCATGATCAACCTTTGTGAATTTCTCTGACGAAATACCTAGGGTGCCCCTTCGCAAACACTTGTGGAGTCGCGTTGGAACTTGGGGTCAAAGCCACAGGCGCAGCGAATTTTGCGCCAGACCATAACCCGTTTGCCGTTTGAATTGCAGCGCGGATTATCGCACCGCAACAAAGTCCGGCGCCCGGGTTTCCAGAAAATCCAACTGCGGGTGCCATAATTTGTCGCAAAAGCACACCATGCGCGGGCCTGACCGGTTCTGACGCAGGTTCTCGTTGGCACTCGTCCCTGGTCCCACCCCTTTGGCAACTGAACAAGAACTATCGGAGTTTCTGAAGAGCGTCGAAAAGCGCGCTTTCAAACGTTCGATCTACCACGTTCGCAACGAAGACTCCGCGCTCGACATCGTCCAGGACAGCATGATGAAGCTGGCCGAGCACTATGGCGACAAGCCGGCCGCCGAACTGCCGATGCTGTTCCAGCGAATCCTGGTGAACTGCACACTGGATTGGTTTCGCCGCAGCAAGAGCCGCAACGCCCTGTTCTCGAACATGAGCGACTTTGAATCCCCAGGCGTCGACGGGGATTTCGATCTGCTTGAAACTTATTCGGGCATAGAGGATTCTCAGCAGACTGAAAGTGCGGAAGACACGACGCGGCGGGCGCAAATCTTCAGGGAGATTGAAGTCGAAGTGCAACAGTTGCCCGGCCGTCAACGGGAAGCGTTCTTGATGCGTTACTGGGAGGAGATGGATGTTGCCGAGACGGCCGCCTCGATGGGCTGTTCCGAAGGCAGCGTCAAGACACATTGCTCCAGGGCGGTGTTGGCACTGAGCAAGGCACTGCGGGCAAAGGGAATAACACTATGACGAACTCACATCGACAACAATCCGAGGCGCTGCAGGATCGGTATGGGCTGCGGGTGGCGGCCCGGTTGTCGCAAGGCGCCGACGAACTGCCCCATGTTGTCACTGAACGCCTGAAAGCCGCCCGCGCGCTGGCGCTGGACAAGCGCAAGCTGCCGCAACGAGCAGTCGCCGGCTGGGCGTACATCGCCGGCGGCACGGCCGTGTTGGGCAACGGCGACGAGCGCTCCGGCTGGTGGCATGGCCTGGCTTCGGCGTTGCCGTTGTTGGTGCTGGCCGTCGGCCTGATCACGATCAACGTCATGCAAAATGAGCGGGCTGCCAGTGAGCTCGCCGCCGTCGACGCGGCGCTGCTGGTGGACGACCTACCCCCTGCTGCCTACGCGGATCCTGGATTTGCCCGGTTTGTACTACTCGGCCAGCACCAGGCACAGGCGCGTTGAACTTCGCCGCCCGCGTCTACCACGAGCATGCCACGGCCAGCTCGTTTCGGTGCTGGCTGACCGGCCTGTTTGGCACGGCGCTGGTTGCCAGTGCGCTCACTGTGCTGGCCGCCCCTGCACACGCCCAGGTGCCCGCTCCCGCCGCCGGAGGGTCCAAGGCGGCACCCGGCAAACCCGTTGGCGGCGTTGTCGCCACCAAATCAGGCTGGGCTGAGTTATCGCCGGCCCAGCAGTCCGCCCTGCAGCCGCTGGCCCCGTCCTGGGGCAGCATCAGCGAGGGACAAAAACGCAAGTGGATCGCCCTGTCGCGCAACTTCCAGGCCCTATCGCCCGCCGACCGGGCCACGCTCCATGGCCGGATGACCGAGTGGGTCAATCTGAGCCCGATCCAGCGCAGCCAGGCACGATTGAATTTTGCCCAGACCAACCAGCTGCCCAATGACCAGAAGCGGGCGCAATGGGAAGCCTATCAGGCGCTGAGCCCGGAGCAAAAACAGCAACTTGCCGCTGGTGGGCAGGTTTTGCCGGGCGGGGCCGCACCGGCACTGAAACCGGTCGACCCCAAGAAACTCGCCGCTGTTCCGGTCACGCGCTCCGAGCCCGCAAGTGCCGCCCGTTCGCCAACGCCCAAATTGCGGGCGCTGCGCGAAGCCCCGGCCACCCAGCGCAGCGCGGAGGCGGCGTCCGCACCTGCCGCCCGCCCCTGAGCCTGCGCCAATGCCCCGGGTCGCCATGTCACATCCAGTGGCCGGATCTTCCGCCAGCCCGCCGTCGCCTGACCGGCTAGCCACCCCGGGGCTGGCACGGCGCATGGCATGCTGGCTGTACGAGGGCATGCTTTTGTTCGGTGTGGTCTTCATCGCCGGCTACCTGTTTTCCACATTGAGCCAGACGCGCCATGCGCTTGACAACCGCCATGCCCTGCAAGCCTTTTTGTTTGTGGTATTTGGCATCTACTTCACCTGGTTCTGGGCCAGGGGGCAGACCTTGGCGATGAAAACCTGGGGCATCCGGTTGGTCGACCGGGCCGGCGCAGCGGTAACCCAACAACGCGCATTGCTGCGCTACGTCCTCAGTTGGGCCTGGTTCCTGCCGCCGCTTGCTGTCGTCGCCCCGCTGCACGCCTCGGCATCCGAATCCGCCGTGCTGGCCACCGGCTGGGTACTGGTCTGGGCGCTTCTCAGCCGCTTCCATCCCGAGCGCCAGTTCTGGCACGATGCCTGGTCCGGCACGCGCCTGGTCTGCAGTGACAATAGCGGCACTTGAGGCCCCGTCCGTCGCCACCAGTCCCCATGCACCCCGCCCCTTCCCAGGATCCACCGTCCAATCCGCAAAAGAGCCGAACCGGCCTGTCCAGGATGTGGCATGCCACCGGTTATTCCCTGGCAGGACTGCGTTCTGGCTGGCAGGAGACCGCCTTTCGTCAGGAAGCCGTCGCGGCCATGGTTCTGGTTCCGGCGGCCTTCTGGGTGGGTAGCGGCTGGATCGAGCGTGCAGTGCTGGTTGGCACGGTCGTACTGGTGCTGGTTGTCGAATTGCTCAATACCGGCATCGAGACCGCCATCGACCGCATCGGGCCGGAGTGGCATACCCTATCCAAGCGCGCCAAGGACATGGGAAGTGCGGCCGTGCTGCTGAGCCTGCTCCTGTGCGCCGGCACCTGGGCGGGTGCGCTGTACCAACGGGTACTGCCGTGAACCCGGAATTCTCCGTGGCGGTGTTCTGCGGCTCGCGTGCCGGGACGCACCCGCACCATGCGGCCATGGCCGAAGCCACAGGTTCGTGGATCGGCCGCCACGGCGGCCAGCTTGTCTACGGAGGCGGAAAAAGCGGGCTCATGGGCGTGGTGGCAGACGCCACGCTGCGCGCGGGCGGACGTGTGGTGGGGGTGATCCCGACGGCTCTGGTGCAGCGGGAATGGGCCCATCGTGACTGCACCGAACTGCATGTCGTCGACACCATGCATGAACGCAAGCGCTTGATGGCAGAGCGGGCCGACGCCTTCCTCGCCTTGCCAGGCGGCATCGGAACGCTGGAGGAGCTTTTCGAGGTCTGGACCTGGCGCCAACTCGGCTACCACGACAAACCGGTCGGGTTATTGAATATCGAGGGGTATTACGACGCCCTGCTGGCGTTTCTCGCCACCAGCGTGCGCCAGGGTTTCATGAACGAATGGCAGATGGAACTGATTCGCACGGGGACCGATCCGCTTCAGTTACTGCCCGAACTGGTGCAGGCTGCCGGCTTGTCGAGCGCGCCCGGCCTGCAGTCGATCTGAGCCACCACAGGCCAGCGTGGGCACCGCAGCCTCAGACGGCGGTTTCATCCTCTTCGCCGGTACGAATGCGCACCACACGTTCGACCGAGGTGACGAATATCTTGCCGTCACCGATCTTGCCGGTGCGCGCCGCCTTGACGATGGCGTCCACGCAGCGGTCGACGTCGTCGGTCTTGACAACCACTTCGACCTTGACCTTGGGCAGGAAATCCACCACGTACTCGGCGCCACGGTACAACTCGGTGTGGCCCTTCTGACGGCCGAAACCCTTGACTTCGGTGACCGTGAGACCGGTGACGCCACACTCGGCCAGGGCCTCGCGGACTTCCTCGAGCTTGAATGGTTTGACGATGGCCGTGATTTGCTTCATGTTCAGTGGGTCCTTCCGGTTTGCAGACCTCAAGGATAGCGCCAATCGGGTGCCGCAGGCGCGGCGCTACTGGCGAAAGCGGTTGGTTATCGGGTAGCGCCAGTCCTTGCCGAAGCTGCGGTGGGTCACGCGGATGCCGATAGGCGCCTGGCGACGCTTGTATTCATTGATCTTGATGAGCCGCGTCACACGTTCGACATCGGCCGGGGCGAATCCGGCGGCGACCAGCGACTCGATGCTTTCGTCGTTCTCCATATAGCGCTCGACGATCGCGTCAAGCACGTCGTACGGCGGCAGGCTGTCCTGGTCGGTCTGGTCAGGCCGCAATTCGGCACTAGGCGCCCGGGTGATGATCCGCTCCGGAATCGGCGCCCGGCCGGTGCCATAGGGGTCATGGGCATTGCGCCAGCGCGCCAGGCGAAACACCGTGGTCTTGGCCAGGTCCTTGATTGCCGCAAATCCGCCGGCCATGTCACCATACAGGGTGCAGTACCCGGTGGCGAGTTCACTCTTGTTGCCCGTGGTCAACACGATGGCGCCGAATTTGTTCGACAGTGCCATGAGCAGCGTCCCGCGAATCCGGGCCTGGATGTTCTCCTCGGTGGCATCCTCCACCAGGCCGGCGAACTCCGCCGCCAGGGACGCCTTGAAGGCCTCGAATTCCGGCACGATGGAGATCTCGTCGTAACGCACACCCAGGCGCCGGGCCATCTCGCGTGCGTCGATGAAGCTGATGTCGGCCGTATAGGGCGAGGGCATCATCAATGCGCGGATCCGGCCCGGGCCCAGCGCATCGACAGCGATGGCCAGCACCAGTGCCGAGTCGATCCCGCCCGACAGGCCCAGGATGGCGCCCGGAAACCCGTTCTTGCCCAGGTAGTCGCGCACCCCCAGGACCAGCGCGTCCCAGAGGTCGGCATCCGCGCTGCGCTCCGGCTCGATCTCGCCACGCAGTTGCACGCCGGTGCCGGTCCACCGGGCCAGCACGTCGAACTGGTGCTCCCGGAAACTCGGCGCGCGCGCGGCCAATGCGCCGTCCGCGTTCAGCGCGAAGGAATGCCCTTCGAATACCACCTCGTCCTGTCCGCCCACCAGGTGTGCATAGACCAGGGGCAGCCCGCAGGCCGTCACCCGCTCGCGCATCGTCTGCTCGCGTTCATACCCCTTGCCAACATGGAACGGCGAGGCGTTGATGACCACCAGCATCTGCGCGCCGGCTTCACCGGCCAGCCGGGCAGGTTCCTCGTACCAGGCGTCCTCGCAGATCAGCAGGCCCACGCGCAGACGGTCCGCCCCCTCGCCGGCCTCGAACACGCATACACCGTCGCCGGGCGCGAAGTACCGGCGCTCGTCGAATACCTGGTAGTTGGGCAGCTCGCGCTTGTGGTAAGTGTGCAGCCGGACCCCTTCAACCAGCACGCTGGCCGCGTTGAAACGCTGCTGGATAGCGACCGAGCGGGTGCGGCTGTCGCCACCCACCGGGTGCCCTACCACCACCGCCAGCCCTTTTAACCCCGCCAGTTCCTGCGCCACGCCTTTCACGGCATCATCACAGGCGGCGATGAAGGCGGGCCGCAAGAAAAGATCTTCGGCCGCGTAACCGCAAATCGACAGTTCGGGCGTCAATACCAGCCGCGCGCCGGCAAAATAGGCCTGGCGGGCGGCATCGATGATCTTCCGGGCGTTGCCCGGCAGGTCGCCCACGCACAGGTTGAGCTGGGCCACACATATTTTGAGATTCATGACAAGACACACTGGGTATGCGGAGAAGCCGGGCGCCAGGCCTGGCCTTGGGGTCGGGACGCCTGGCAACCCGACAGGACAGCAGGCACAGGCATGACGCCAAATGATTATGTCATTGAGGTGCTCGATTCGCCCCTCGGGATCGACCGGTTCGAGTGGAACAGTCTGCTGGCGCGGCAGGAACATGCCAACCCCTTCATGCGCCACGAATACCTGGCGGCCATGCACCACAGCGCCAGTGCGTCGCCCAGAACGGGATGGACGCCACAATTCTTCACACTGTGGAAGCCGTACGCAGCGGCCCATCGCGCAGGCTTGCCTGGCAGGGAACTGGTTGGCGCCTGCGCGCTGTACCTCAAGTCACATTCGTACGGCGAATATGTGTTCGACCATGCGTGGGCAAATGCCTATCACCAGCATGGCTTGGCGTATTACCCCAAGGCGCTGGTTGCGCCACCCTTCACGCCGGTTCCTGGCGCGCGCCTGCTGGCCAGCGACGCGGTGACGCGCCAGGCCCTTGTCCAGGCGGTGATCAGCTGGTGCCGCGACATCGGTTTGTCCTCGCTGCACATCTTGTTCGCCAGCGACGCCGACCTGCTTGCATGCGAGGCGGCCGGCATGATGGTGCGCCACAATGTGCAGTTCCACTGGACGGCACCTGCTGGCGGGTACCGCGACTTCGAGGACTTTCTGGCCTCGCTGAGCCAGGACAAGCGCAAGAAGATCCGCCAGGAGCGGCGCAAAGTCGCTCACGCCGGCGTTGCGTTTCGCAGCGCCCGGGGCGGGGACATCTCCGAGCACGACTGGGACTTTTTTTACCGCTGCTACGAACGCACCTACTTCGAGCATGGCAACGCGCCCTATCTGAGCCGGGAGTTTTTCCGGCACATGGCGCAGGACATGGCGCAGGACTGGTTGCTTTTTGTGGCCGAGCGCGAGGGCACGCCCATAGCCAGCAGCCTGGTTGCGCTCAACGACACCGCCATCGCACCGCTCACCGGGGCAGTGGCCTACGGCCGCTACTGGGGTGCGCTGGAGCGCGTGGACTGTCTGCACTTCGAAGCCTGCTACTACCAGCCGCTGGCCTGGTGCATCGTCAACCGGTTCCAGCGCTTCGAGGGCGGTGCCCAGGGCGAGCACAAAATGGCGCGCGCGCTGTTGCCGGTGAAGACGCGCAGCGCCCATTGGCTGGACCACCCGGCTTTCGCCGACGCGGTGCAGAAGTTTCTCGACCGCGAGGGCAACGGCATGGAGCGCTACTTCGGCGACCTCGAGCAGCGCAACCCGTTCAAGGCCGCCAGCGGCTGAAAGTCTTGATGTCAGGCACCCGGACGCTGCGCGGCCATCATGCGCTGGGTGTCGATCTTGCGGTCTTCATTGACCTGGCGCACGGCTGGGCGATCCCCCAAGCCACGCAGGTAGTCCTTGATGGGCAATGCCGCGAGCAGGTCTTCACCGTAGATGAGCTTGCTGGCCCCCGACACGATGGGCAGGTGCACCACCGCGGCACAGTCGGCCAGGGTGAAGCGGTCACCGGCGACGAACGGAGCAAAGCGTGTTAAGCGGCCGAAACCCGCAGCACCACGTGCCAGCTGCTTGCGGACACGGTCTTTGACCTCATCGCTGACCTTGCCGCCGAAAAACGCCTCGGCGTACAACTCGCGTGCGACGAGTTCGAGGTGCAGTTCGAGGTACACCAGCAGTTCACGCACCTTGGCCGCCGCAAACGGGTCTGCGGGTAGCAGAGGCACCTGGGGATAGGCGGCTTCGATGTATTCCGCGCACGCCATCGACTCCGTAATGCATCCGTGCGCCGTATCCAGAAACGGGACCTTGCCCATTGGCGAACGGGCCAGCAGCGCCGGTTCGACGGAGCCGGTGAGCACCATCTCTTCGTCAAACGCGACCTGCTTCTCCAACAGTTGCAGTTTGACCTGGTTGTAGTAATTGCTGGCCGAAAAGCCGCAGAGTTTTAAAGTCATCGTAGGTCCGTATCCGGTGCTTCGAAGGGGTGGAAGTGCCGAATTATGCTGATCCTGCAAGAACGGCGGAAGTCGCTAGGGTGACTCGGCAAACGGCACAACGACCATCAGCATGAGACTTGCCGCGGTGCGCCTGCCCAGGAAGGCTGTCGGACTTGGACACAAGCTAGCCGCCCGGAGCACCTGTCGCAGTCGCAAGGCCGGTGGCGCTTCCAGCGCAAGGGCGCAATGCATGGCCCGATCTTCCCCGACCCGCACCGCTGAACCGGGCTGCCGGGGCCGCCCGCCCATTCGCCCTCAGGCGTGTTGCCGCTCGTAATTGGCAATGCCGTCCATGATCTCCTTGCGGGCCGAATCCGCGTCTTCCCAGCCTAGAATCTTGACCCACTTGCCGACTTCCAGATCCTTGTAGTGCTCGAAAAAGTGGGCGATGGTCTTGAGCCGCAAAGGGTTCAGGTCCGCGGGCTGCTGCCACTGGGTATAGATCGACAGGATCTTGTCGATCGGCACCGCCAGCACCTTGCCGTCCTCGCCCGCTTCGTCCTGCATCTTCAGGATGCCGATCGGACGGCAGGTCACGACAACGCCCGGAATCAGCGGCACCGGCGTGATCACCAGCACATCCACCGGGTCGCCGTCACCGCTGATGGTCTTGGGCACATACCCGTAGTTGGTCGGGTAGTGCATCGAGGTACTCATGAAGCGGTCGACAAAAATGGCCCCCGTGGCCTTGTCCACTTCGTACTTCACCGGGTCGGCGTTCATCGGGATCTCGATGATCACGTTGAAGGAATCGGGCACGTTCTTTCCGGGGGTGACATTGTCCAGGGACATGGTGGGCATTTCGCTTGTGAGGATGGAAGTGAGCGCGGATCAGTATTAACCCTGATTTTACTGACGTGCCCCTTGCGGCATCCGAAAACCGCCTGTTTTGTTGTTACAGTTCCGGCGTTGGCCAATCGGCTCCTGGACAGGACGCCTGAGGAAGCAACGCAGCGGGGGCGCCGCATGCGTTGTGTCCCCATAAGCGAAACTGAAGTCTTCGGACTTTGCGGGATGGAAGGCTGCCCTTGACGGCACGCACCATCCCAAAATGACTAGGAGTAATGACTATGACGGGCAACTCGGTGCTGGTAATGGCACTCGTTTGCGGGCTGATAGCCGTGGCTTACGGCTTTTGGGCGCGCAGCTGGATCCTCTCGCAGGATGCCGGCAACTCACGGATGCAGGAAATCGCCGCGGCTATCCAGACCGGTGCGGCGGCCTACCTGGCGCGCCAGTACAAGACCATCACCGTGGTGGGCATCGTGCTGGCGGTGCTGATCGCAGTGTTCCTCGACCGCATGAGCGCGGTCGGATTTGTCATCGGTGCCGTTCTGTCGGGTGCCTGCGGCTTCATCGGCATGAACGTGTCGGTACGGGCCAACGTGCGCACCGCGCAGGCCGCCACCAGGGGCATCGGCCCGGCGCTGGATGTCGCGTTCCGCGGCGGCGCGATCACCGGCATGCTGGTGGTCGGGCTCGGGCTGCTGGGCGTGACCGCCTTTTACTGGTTCCTGGTACCCGATGGCGCCGCGACGGCGGCCAAGCTCGATCCGCTGATCGGTTTTGCCTTCGGCTCCTCGCTGATCTCGATCTTCGCCCGCCTGGGCGGAGGTATCTTCACCAAGGGCGCGGACGTCGGCGCCGACCTGGTGGGCAAGGTCGAAGCCGGCATCCCCGAGGATGATCCGCGCAACCCCGCCGTGATCGCCGACAACGTGGGCGACAACGTCGGCGACTGCGCCGGCATGGCGGCCGACCTGTTCGAAACCTACGC
>JANOUM010000088.1:0-7015 GCA_031416855.1 Rhodoferax sp.
GTTCGCAAAGGGAGAGGTGCGCCGGCGTGGCTGTGGCATCGCCGTGCTGGCCTTCGGCACCCTGCTGTACCCGGCGCTGGAAGTGGCCGAGCAGATCAATGCCACGGTGGTCAACATGCGCTGGGCCAAACCGCTGGACACTGAACTGCTGCTGGAAATCGCTGCACAGCACGAGGCGCTGGTCACGGTGGAAGAGGGTGCCGTGATGGGCGGGGCCGGCAGTGCCATCGGCGAGGCGCTGCAACTCGCCGGTCTGGTCAGGCCACTGCTGCACCTGGGTCTGCCGGACGTGTTCATCGAACATGGCGACCCTGCCAGGCTGCTGGCCATGCAAGGCCTGGACGCGCCGGGCATGCTGGCGTCGATCCGCGCGCGTTTTGCGGCGGTCATCGAAGGTGCCGCCCGACCGGCACTCAAAATCGTTGGCTGAGCCGCACGCTGGCGTCCCGGTTGCCGCCGGCCGGCGCGATCCGGCCCTGTCGGGGCAGTGTTTTCCCTAGTGAAATAGGTGATTTCACGAAAGCTCGGGTGGTTGGGAGCGGTTAACCTTCAGGCACTCGCCAGATGGCGTTGTCACATGCCATCCGTTTGCGCGGTACTTGGAGTCTGGAGCTCTCTATGAATGCTTTGCTGACGTTGGCGCGTTGGATCGACGCCGTGAATGATCGTTTCGCAATCATCGCGAAATGGGCTGTGTTAGCGTCTTGTCTGATCAGTGCGACGAATGCCGTCGTGCGCTACGCGGCCGACTACAGTTCCAACGCCTACCTAGAAATCCAGTGGTATCTGTTCGCGGCCTGCGTCATGCTGGGCGCGGCGCAGGTGTTGCGCGTGAACGAACATGTGCGCGTCGACGTGATCTACGGTCGTCTCCGGGGCCGCTCGCAGGCGATCATCGATTTGCTCGGGTTCTTGCTGTTTCTCATACCGTCGATGTTGGTCATGCTGTATTTCTCTTGGCCGCTGTTTCTGCAGATGTACACAACGGGCGAAATGTCCAACAACTCGGGCGGGCTGATTCGTTGGCCGGCGATGCTGATGGTGCCCCTTGGCTTCACCTTGCTGCTGGCGCAGGGGGTGTCGGAGTCCATCAAGCGCGCGGCCTGGCTGGCTGACAAGTACGACGCAGAATTTCACTACGAAAGACCGCTCCAATGACCATGGAATCGTTTGCCCCACTGATGTTTGCGGGCTTGGTCTTCGTCCTGTTGATCGGGTTTCCGGTGGCGTTCTCGCTATCGGCGCTCGGCCTGGGCTGCGGCTATTTCGCCGTCTGGATGGGCTGGTTCCCCGCCGCTTTCATGAGCGCCTTGCCGCTCAATGTATTCGGGATCCTCTCCAACGACCTGCTGTTGGCCATACCGTTCTTCACATTGATGGGAACCATCCTCGAGAAATGCGGGCTGGCCGAGGACATGCTCGACTCGATGGGGCAGCTGTTCGGCCCGGTCCGGGGCGGGCTGGGCTACTCGGTGATCATCGTCGGCTTCATCCTGGGTGCCATCACGGGCACGGTCGCGGGCCAGGTGATCGCCATGGCGATGATCTCCCTGCCGGTGATGATGCGCTGGAATTACAACATGCGGTATGCCACCGGGGTGCTGGCGGCGTCGGGCACGATCACCCAACTGGTGCCGCCGTCCCTGGTGCTGATCGTGCTGGCCGACCAGTTGGGCAAATCGGTGGGTGACATGTACAAGGGTGCATGGGGACCATCGATTCTGCAAGTCCTGCTGTTTGCGCTCTACACGTTCATCCTGTCCCGCTTCAAGCCGGAACATGTTCCGGGTGTGCCCAAGGCGGCGCGTACCCTGGACGGCTGGGCCCTGTGGGCCAAGTGCCTGCGCGGCATCATTCCTTCGGCGGTGCTGATTTTCATGGTGCTGGGCAGCATGGGTGGACTGCCCGGTATGAACCACGCCATCGCGACACCCACTGAAGCGGGTGCCATGGGGGCCGTGGGGGCCATCGTTCTCGCTGCGATCCACAGGCGCCTGAACATGGACCTGATCAAGCAGGCGCTGCTGGGCACCATGCGCATCACCGCGATGGTGGTGTTCATCCTGATCGGCTCGCGTGTCTTCTCGCTGGTGTTCCAGGGCGTTGACGGCGGCAAGTGGATCGAGCACCTGCTGTCGGGCCTGCCGGGCGGTCAGCTGGGCTTTTTGATTGCGGTCAACATATTTATCTTCTTCCTCGCGTTCTTTCTCGACTTCTTCGAGATCGCGTTCATCATCATTCCGTTTCTCGCGCCGGTGGCCGCCAAGCTGGGCATCGACCTGATCTGGTTCGGCGTGATGATCTGCGTCAACATGCAGACCAGTTTCATGCATCCGCCATTCGGCTTTGCCCTGTTCTACCTGCGCGGCATCTCTGACACCTTGTACAGGAACAAGGCGCTGCCGCGCCGCGTCGAGTCCAAAGACATCTACCTGGGGGCGATACCCTTCATCGTGATCCAGCTAATGCTTGTGGCAGTAGTGATCTTTGTACCGGAGACCGTGACGGTCTTCCTCGACAAGGAACAGGTGCTCGACATCAAGAAGGCCGACGAGGACATCGAGAAGATGGACATGGGGAACAAGTCCTTGCCTGCGGAGGCGGCCTCCGCAGCGGCGCCGTCCGCGTCTGACAGTACAGGCGCCCAGCCGGCAGCAGCCGAAGAGGAAAAGGCGGATGAAAACGATCCGATGAAGGCCCTGGAGGAAGCGATGAAGAAGGACGCAACGGGCGCGAAGAAGCCATGATGCGCGGGTCGCACCCGAGCGGCTGCGACAGCCACGCGCAGCAGGCCAGTCAAAAAAAAGGCCCCGCAACTGCGGGGCCTTTTTAATTCAGGAAGCGGCGCCTGCCGGACCGGCTTACAGCTTGACGCTTTGCATATAGCTGTCGAAACGTGCTTCGGTGAATCTGAACCACAGGTTTGAGTCGCGGCGGAAGTTCGCGTAGTCGTCGTAGATCTTCTTGAACGCGGGGTTGCTGGCGCTGAGTTCGCTGTACAGCGCCATCGACTCCTTGAACGCGGCGTCGAGCACTGCCTTGGGGAAGGGCACCAGCTTGGTCTTGCCGGCCACGAGCTGCTTCAAAGCACCCGGGTTGCGGGCATCGTACTTGGCTTGCATTTCGGTGTGTGCATAGGCCGCAGCTGCCTCGATGATGGCCTTGTATTCGGCCGACAGGGTGTCGAACGCCTTCTGGTTGACGAACAGGTCAAGCTGGGGGCCGCCTTCCCACCAGCCGGGGTAGTGGTAGATCGGCGCAACTTTGTTGAAGCCGAGCTTTTGGTCATCGTAAGGGCCGACCCACTCGGCAGCGTCGATCGTGCCTTTTTCGAGCGCGGTATAGATTTCGCCGCCAGGTATGTTCTGCGACACGGTGCCCAGGCGCGATGTGACCTTGCCGGCAAATCCGCCCACACGGAATTTCAGGCCTTTCATGTCGGCAACGGTCTTGATCTCCTTGCGGTACCAGCCGCCCATCTGGGCGCCGGTATTGCCCATCGGGAAGCTCGTGAAACCGTAACCGGCATAAAACTCGCGCATCAGCTTCAGGCCATTGCCGTCGTATTGCCAGGCTGTCATCTGGCGGCTGTTGAGGCCGAACGGAATCGCGCAACCGAGGGCGAAGGCGTCGTTCTTGCCGAAATAGTAATAAGGCGCCGTATGGCCCATTTCGACGGTGCCGTTCTGGACCGCGTCGACCAGGCCTGGCATGGGCACCAACTCGCCGGCGGCATGGGTGGAGATCTCGAACTTGCCGCCCGACATGTCCTTGACCTTGCGCGCAAACGTGTCGGCTGCGCCGAAAATGGTGTCGAGTGATTTCGGAAAGGCGGACGTCAGGCGCCAGCGTACAGCCGCCTGCGCATGTACGATGGCCGGCCCGACGCCGGCCGCAAACACACCGGCCAGGCCAGCATTCTTGATTATCGAACGACGATCCATTGAGTACTCCAGAAAAAAGATGAAATGGCCGCGACGCTCGGCCAAACGCATGGCTGCACCTGCTGGCTGCAGGACTTGAGTGTCACCGAGGATTTTAAGGACTATCCGCCCGCACGATGTCAGGGGGTTTCCCCTAGGTAGTGACCGCAACCGGACTGCCCTGGGCCGAGGGCCGGATAAGATGGCGGCAATGCAAGACAGCTTGGTTCAAGGCATCGATTCACCCGACATGCGACGTGCCGGGCGTGAGTTGCTGTCGGTCGCGCTGATGGACGCCCGCAACCATAGCCTGCACCTGGTCGGCCAGATGGCCGGCTTGCTGGAAACGTCTGGTGCGGCCGTGCCGGCATTGCCGGAACTCAGCCCCCTGTGGTGGGAACTGGGGCACATCGGCTGGTTTCAGGAGTGGTGGATAGCGCGCAACCTGCAGCGCCAATGTGGCATGCGGGCCGATCCGCAGGCCGTGCGTCCGGCGTCCATAGAGCGTCGGGCCGACACCTGGTGGAACGACGCCGAGGTGCCGGCAGCGCAGCGCTGGGCGTTGGACCTGCCAGGGTCGGAAGCCACCAAGGCCTACCTGCTTGGCACCCTGGAAACCACACTGGAACTGCTCGAAAAGACCCCTGAGACCGATGCTGCGCTGTATGTCTTTCGGCTCGCGTTGTTCCATGAAGACCTGCATGGCGAGGCCCTCGTGACCATGTCGCAGACCCTTGGCCTGGCCCTGGACATCGCCGTGCCGGGTTCCATGTCGGAGCGCGCGCCGCTGCTGGTGCCGGCGGCACGCTGGACGCTGGGCAGTCTGCCGGGGCCGGGCTTCAGCTTCGACAACGAGCGCCCGCTGTTCCAGGTGCCGGTGCCCGAGTTCGAGATCGATGCGCAACCGGTGACCTGGGCCCAGTATGTGGAGTTCGTGGACGACGGTGGTTACGACCGCGCCGAATGCTGGCATGCCGATGGCTGGCAATGGTTGCAGGCGCAATCCGGCCTGCATGGCGGGCGGGCGCCGCGTTATGTGGACCAGATCGGTGTGGCCAGCGGTGCGGTGATGCAGACCCGCTTCGGCACGCCGCGGCGCATGCTGGGCACGCAGCCCGCGATGCATGTGAGCTGGTGGGAGGCTGACGCCTGGTGCCGCTGGGCCGGGCGGCGGTTGCCAGCCGAGGTCGAATGGGAACTCGCCGCCCACACGGCGGCGCGGCGTGGCTTTCGCTGGGGCAATGTGTGGGAATGGACCGGCAGCACGGCGCGCCCCTACCCCGGTTTTGTTTCAGACCCCTGGCGTGCTTATTCTGAACCGTGTTTTGGCAGCCACAAGGTGTTGCGTGGTGCATCGTTTGCCACCCGCGAACGCATGAAGAACCCCAAATTCAGGTTTTTCCAGCCGCCGCATTGCGACCATCTGTTTGTGGGTTTCCGGTCCTGCGCGGCCTGAACGCCCACCACGGCAAGACCTCGCGCAAGGACAGGATTTCGCCGCTGCGGCTGCTGCGATAACCTGTCATCGCGTCGAGCTCCGCGCGCCACTGCGCACTGCGCAGCAGCGTCAGCAAGGCCTGCGTGGTCGGCTGCTCCAGGGCCGCCTTCAGGCACACCAGGTGGTAGTGCTCATCCACCAACGGCACGAAGTCCAGTCCCTGGCTGCAAGCGGCCACGGCGATGCCCAGCCCCACATCGGCCGTGCCAGCGGCGATCGCGAGCGCCACCGCGGTGTGGGAGGGTTCACTGGTGCCATATCCCGGCAGGTCGGCGCCCTTTAGGCCGGATTGCGCCAGCAGTTCGTCCAGCACGACGCGGGTGCCGGTGCCGTGAGCGCGATTCACGAAGCGCGCCTGGTGCCGTTGTACGTCGTGCAGCGACTGCAGCGCCAGCGGGTTCCCCCGCGCCACCATCAGGCCCTGGGTGCGCTGCGCGAAGCCGATGATCTTGTGCCAGCCCGGGCGCAGCAGCGGCTTGTAGATGCGTTCCGCCAGCGAGCCGTGTGCCGGGTGCTGCAAGGTATGAAAGCCCGCCATCTCGCAGCGGCCCTCGTTGAGCGCGCGCAGTGCGTCGACGCTGCCGCAAAAGCGGATGTCCAGGTGCAGTGGCCCGGGCGCGTCGCGCCTCCCGTCGCTGTTCGGCCCGGTGGCCAGCGCGAATTCGCGCAGCGCCGCCAGTGCGTCGTCATGGCTCGCGTACAGCGTGGCGACATGGGCCTGGTCGTCGAAGGCCACTGCAAACGCACGTTCCAGTTCGCCGCGCAGCGCCTCGATCTGGGGTGCCAGCCGCGCCTGTGCCTGCCGTTCGGCCCACATCAGCTTGGCTCCGAATTCGGTCAACCGGGCCGATTGGCCCTTTTCCCACACCACCAGGCCATTGCCGAGTTCGTCCTCCCAGCGCTTGAGTTCGCCCCAGACATGGCGGTAGGACAAACCCAGGGCGCGGGCCGCGGCCGATATCGAGCCGTGGGCCGCCACCGCGCGCAGCAGGTCGATCAAGGGGTTGCGGACCAGCGCCGGGCTGCTGTCGCGCCCCAGCGTGTAGTGGAACTGGAGCCTATGCACGGTGTTTCATATCGCAGGTCATTGATCGAACACCTACGATACCGCAAGCCTTCATCCCTGCTCCATGTCCTCCTTCGCACAAAGCGCGGCAACAGCGCTGCAACTCGTCACCACGCCCGACCCCGGTTTGTGGACCATCGTGGGCCGCTCGCTGGCGGTCAGCGGCGTGGCCTGCCTGCTGGCCTGTGGCGGCGGACTGGTTGCCGGTGCCTGGCTCGGCGTGGCGCGGTTCGCGGCGCGCGGCGTTGTGCTGACCCTGCTCAACACCCTGCTGGCGGTGCCGTCGGTGGTGGTGGGTCTGGTGGTGTACCTGTTGTTGTCGCGTTCCGGGCCGCTGGGCCACCTCGGCTGGTTGTTCAGCTTCAAGGCGATGGTGGTGGCGCAGTGCCTGCTGGTGCTGCCGGTGGCCGCCGCGCTGACGCGCCAGGTGGTCGAGGACGCGGAGCGCGCCCATGGCGAGCAACTGCAGTCGCTGGGCGCGGGTGCGCTGTTGCGCAGCCTGTTGCTGGCCTGGGATGAGCGCTATGC
>JANOUM010000089.1:0-3946 GCA_031416855.1 Rhodoferax sp.
GTGCGGCTTCCCGCGTCCATACGCAGGATCTTGTTGAATTTCGCAAGGCTCAGTGTCACGCCCAGCGCGTGTGGCATGGCGCCACCTGACAACCCGGTGCCCGCACCGCGGGCCACGACCGGCACCTGCAGGCGGTGGCAGGCCTGCAGCACGGCCCGCACCTGGGCCTCGGTCTCAGGCAGTGCCACGACCAGGGGGCGTTGGCGGTAGGCTGTCAGGCCGTCACATTCGTAGGGGGTGGTGTCTTCCCGGTTCCATAACAACGCATGTACCGGTAACACGGCTTGCAGGGCCTGAACGACCTCGGCCTGGCGCGTGGCACGGGCGAGCTGGTCGGCGTGGCTGGTTGTGGCGAGAGCATTCATGGGGTCGAGGCGCCGTACAGGAAATGGGAATGACTGTAGCCCATGGTGCAAGGCCTGGCTTGAAGAATATTGCAGCGCTGTCTGGCTGTAACGATCCCGACGCCGGGCGGTCGGGGCTTGCCAGTGCGCAAATAGTATGTAATAGTTAAATCAAATATTGAAATAAAGTTGCCATAAGAGTCCGGAATGTTCGCCATTCTCATCGCCACTCTGCCAACCCAGCCCAGCGCCGTGCGACTGCGGGTCTGGCGTGCGCTCAAGGCGCTGGGCTGCGCGGCCCTGCGCGATGGCGCCTATGTGTTGCCGCTCGCCCATGCGCAGGAGCTCGATGCCCTGGCTCTCGAGGTGCGGCAACGTGGCGGCGCGGCTTCGGTGCTGGCGCTGGCGCCGCGCGACGCCACCCAGGAGGCGGAATTGCTGGCCCGGTTCGATCGGAGCGCGGCCTTTGCGAACTGGCAGGAGGGCGCGCGGTTGTTGTTGGCGCAATTGCCGCAGTTGCGCGAAACCGAAGCGCTCCGACGCGCTCGCCAGGTGGCGGACGCGCTGGCGTCGCTGCAACGCATCGATTACTACCCTGGCGCGGCCAGCGCGCAGGCGCAGGCGGAACTGGCCCAGTTGCGGCATGCCGTGGATCTGCGCTTCTCGCGTGGTGAACCGCAGGCCGTGACAAGCGCGCTGCCCTTGCTCAAACGCGCCAGCTTTCAGGGCAAGTGCTGGGCGACGCGTGCGCGGCCCTGGGTTGATCGACTGGCCTGTGCCTGGCTGATCCGGCGTTTCGTCGACCCCCGGGCTCGTTTTGCCTGGCTCGACGACAAGCTGCAGCTACCGCGTGGTGCGATCGGGTTCGACTTCGACGGCGCACGTTTCACCCATGTCGAAAACCGCGTCACATTCGAGGTGTTGCTGGCCAGCTTCGGGCTCGATACCGACCCGGCCCTGCAGGCGATCGCGGCCACGGTGCATTACCTGGACGTGGGCGGTATTCCGGTGGCGCAGGCGCCTGGCCTGGAGGCCGTGCTGGCCGGCCTGCGCGAAGTCCACACCGACGACGACGATCTTGCGCTGGCCGCCGGCGCGATTTTCGACGCCTTGTTTGCCCTCCCGGGGCCAATCAATCCAGGAACGACCCGATGAGCACCCCTGCCGATCTACCCTCCCCGCGACCTGCGCCGGTTTCGTTCGCGCAGGCGTTCCGTTTCTGGCTACGCCTGGGCTGCATCAGTTTCGGCGGCCCAGCCGGACAGATCGCCATCATGCACACCGAGCTGGTCGAGCACAAGCGCTGGATCAGCGAGAAACGCTTTTTGCATGCGCTGAACTACTGCATGGTGCTGCCCGGCCCGGAGGCGCAGCAACTCGCCACCTATATCGGCTGGCTGATGCACCGCAGCTGGGGCGGCATCGTGGCGGGCGGGCTGTTCGTGCTGCCGTCGCTGTTCATCCTGGTTGCGTTGGCCTGGATCTACATGGTGTTCGGGCAGCTGCCGCTGGTGGCCGGCATCTTCTACGGCATCAAGCCGGCCGTGACGGCGCTGGTGCTGCATGCGGCGCACCGCATCGGTGGCCGGACCCTGCGCAATAGGTGGATGTGGGCCATCGCCGTGGCCGCATTCGTGGCCATCTTCGCGCTGCAGCTGCCGTTTCCGCTGATCGTGCTGGCCGCGGCGCTGGCCGGCATGGTGGGCGGGCGCGTGCGGCCCGACCTGTTCGTGGTGGGCGGGGGCCATGGCGGCAAAATCGCCAGTTACGGCCCTGCCGTGATCGACGACGACACGCCGACGCCACCCCATGCGCTGTTCTCGCGCAGCCATCTGGCCAAGGTGCTGCTGGTGGGCGCCGGGCTGTGGACCACGGCGATGGGTGTGCTCATCGCCACTGGTGGCCTGCAAGGCACCCTGACGCAGATGGGTTGGTTTTTCACCAAGGCGGCATTGCTGACGTTTGGCGGCGCCTACGCGGTGTTGCCCTACGTGTTCCAGGGTGCTGTGGAGCAGCAGCAGTGGTTGTCGGCGGCGCAGATGATCGACGGGCTCGCGCTGGGCGAGACCACGCCCGGGCCGCTGATCATGGTGGTGGCATTCGTGGGGTTCGTGGGTGGGTGGACTGGGCAGGTGCTCGGCCCCGACGCAGTGTTTCTTGGTGGTGCGCTGGCCGCCACGGTGGTCACCTTCTTCACCTTTCTGCCCTCGTTCATCTTCATTCTCGCCGGTGGTCCGCTGATCGAGACCACCCATGGCAACCTGAGGTTTACCGCGCCGCTGACAGCGATCACGGCTGCGGTGGTCGGGGTGATTCTGAATCTGGCGTTGTTTTTCGCCTACCACGTGTGGTGGCCGCAAGGTTTTTCGGGGCCCTTCGATGCCGTGTCTGCGGCAATCACGCTGGCCGCCGCCGTGGCCCTGTTCCGTTTCAAGGTGGGTGTCATGCCCCTGCTCGCGGCCTGCGCGCTGGTGGGGCTGGCAGCCACGTTTTTGCGTTGACCGGCATTTTTCTGAAGGATGACCCATGAACCAGATGATCCAAGCGCTTCCTTTTGATCCGGGTGCCCTGCACGGCCTGTCGGAGCGCCTGTTGCGCAGCCACCATGACAACAATTACGGGGGTGCCGTGAAGCGGCTCAACGCGATCCGGGCCCGCCTGGCCAGTGCGCAGTTTGCGACCATGGCGGGCTTCGAGCTCAATGGCCTCAAGCGCGAAGAGCTGATGGCCACCAACTCGATGCTGCTGCACGAACTGCACTTTGCCTGCCTGGGCGGCGATGGCGGCGCCATGGCCCCGGCCATGGCACTGGCGTTGGATGCCAGCTTCGGCAGCGTGGCGCGCTGGCGTGAGGAGTTCACCGCGATGGGGCGTGCCCTCGGTGGCGGGTCGGGATGGGTGCTGCTGGTGTTCCAGCCGCGCGACGGTTCGCTCGTGAACCAGTGGGCGCCCGACCACACGCACAACGTAGCCGGTGGAGTGCCGATCCTGGCGCTGGACATGTTCGAGCACGCCTACCACCTCGACTTCGGGGCGCAGGCCGGTGCCTGGGTCGACGCGTTCATGGGCAACCTGGACTGGGCGGCGATCTACGCCCGCTACCAGGCTGCAGTGCACACCGCAGGCGACGAGCTCGCGGCCGACCGGGCCGAGTTGGCGGGCGCCGATCTGATCGATGTGCGGCGCGCCGGCGTGTTCGAGAACGCTGCGCAGATGTTGCCCACCGCGACCTGGCGTGATCCGGCACAGGTCGCCGAGTGGGGGGCCACACTCGATCCCTCGCGCGAGGTCGTCGCGTATTGCGTCTACGGCCACGAGGTGAGCCGCAGCACCGCCTTGCGGCTGCGTGCGCACGGGTTGAAGGCGCGGTTCCTGCGTGGCGGCATCGACGGCTGGCAGGCGGCCGGCCTGCCGTTGGTCGACAAAGGAGGGGCACCGTGAAATGGGTCACGCGCGAACGGCCCAAGATTGACCGCATCGCCTGCCCCTGGCTGGTGGCGCGTTTCATCGACGGGCAGCCGGAATTCCTGTTTGTAGCGCCCGACCAGGTGCTGGAGACTGCGCGCATCAGCGGCGCGATCCCGTATGACGTGCCCGGCGTG
>JANOUM010000090.1:0-2673 GCA_031416855.1 Rhodoferax sp.
TAGACGCCGGAGAACTGTTCGATCACCCCCAGCAGCAGGCCGCCCAGGACCGCCCCCGGAACGCTGCCAAAGCCGCCCAGCACGACGGCCGCCAGGGCCTTGAGTACCACGATCCACAGCCCGATGTCGACCAGCGCGATCGGTGCCAGCAGCAGGCCGCACACCGCCGCGATGCCCCCCGAAATGCCCCATACCAGCGAGGTCACGCGTTTGACGCGGATGCCGCTCAGGTAGGCGGCACGCTGGTTCTGGGATGCGGCCTGGATGGCCACGCCCAGCGCTGTCTTCTTGAGGAACCAAAACAGCACCAGCGTGATGACAAGCGCAGCCGCCACGATCACCAGGCTGAGGTCGGCGACGACGAGGGTGCCGAGCTGGGTCTTCTGGCCGCTCCAGGGTGTGGGGTAGTTGCGCGATTCCGGGCCGAACGCCATGCTGACCAGCCCACGCAGCATGAAGGCGATGGCGATGGTGAGCATCACGCCGGCAAACTGCGGCTGCCCGACGATCAGCCGCATGACGCGCGCGTCGATGAACCAGCTCAGGGCCGCCGCCAGTGCGACGGTCGCCAGCGCCGCCAGCCAGAACGGCCAGCCGAGCCCGACGATCAGGCCCCAGCCGACGAAGCTCGATGCCATCAGCACGTCGCCGTGGGCGAAGTTCAGCACCTCGGTGGCCTTGTAGGTCAGCACCAGGCCAAGCGCGACCAGGGCATAGATGGCGCCGATGGCCATACCGTTGATCGTCAACTGCGCCAGCTGCGCAACAGCCGGGCTCACGCAGCCGCTTCCCGCTCGGGTTTTCGTGGCGACGCAAATGTCACAGCTATCTCCTTGGGTTGGCTTGTCTGCGACCGGCCCTGGACGCCTCGTCGGCGGCAGTATTCATCTGGTTTTTGATCATAGTCAAACCTTCCGAGCAAGTCTAGCCTGGGGTCAGGTCTTGCATTGCAGCACTTTTTGAAATGACCAACGCGACAGGCGCTGGGCCAGCCCACAATGCGTGACACGGGCCTAAATTGGTTGCGGCGCTTGTCGGCATTTTTACCCGCCTGCGGGCAGCCAGCGATTCTTGGCGGAACCCGATTTCATCGGCACCCGAGTGCCAGTACGCATCCTCATTGAGCACACGTTCGTCACTGAAGGATTGCTACGAAAACTGAGTCCGCTCGACCACCATCGCACTCGCCACCCCGGCCGCGCCGCAGATCGAGATGCAGCCGTACCGCTGGCCGCGCCGCTCCAGTTCGTCCAGCAGCACGCTGACCAGCGCCGCGCCGGTGCAGCCCATCGCGTGGCCGATGGCGATCGCGCCACCGTTCACGTTCACACGGTCATGGCCCACCTGCATCTCGTCCATGAAGTGCAGGGCCATGGCGGCAAAACCTTCGTTGATCTCGAACAAGTCGATGTCCTCCGGCTGCAGAGCGGCGCGGGCCAGCGCCAGGCGTGCTGCATCCACAGTGCCGGTCAGCGCGAGCATGCGGTCGGAGCCGCAGTCGGCAAAACCCGCGATGCGTGCCCGCGCTGCCAACCCGGCGCGCTGCAGCGCGCCCTTCGAGCCCACCAGCACAGCGGCGGACGCGTCGGCCATGGCCGGCGAATTGCCGGCGTGGTGCAGGTGGGAGATTGCGGTGAGCCCGTAACGCCGGCACAGTTGCGCGTCCCATCCGGCATCACCGCCTTTTGCGCCCCACTGGGCAAAAGCGGGCTGCATGGCGGACAAAGACTGCGCTGTGGTGCTGGCGCGGATGTTCTCGTCGCGGTCCAGCAGCAGTTGCCCGTCGGCACCGGTCACCGGCAGCATCGACGGCGCCATGCCGCGCGCCGCCGCCGCTGCAGCGCGTTGCTGCGATGTAGCCGCATAGGTATCGAGCATCTCGCGGGTGTAGCCGCGCTGGGTGGCGATCGCATCAGCGGCAATGCCGATTGGCACCAGCTGCGTCTGCATCTGCAGATCCGGGTCGTGCGTCAGTGGCCCCTGGTCGCTGCCCATCGGCACCCGCGACATCATCTCGACGCCGCCGCCCACCGCCAGCGTGTCGCCATGCAATGCCTGCAGCGCGGCGAAGTGGGTCGCCGACAGCCCGGACGCGCAGTAGCGGTTGATCGTGACGGCCGAGACCGTGTCGGCCCACCCGGCCAAGGGCAGGGCGAGTGTTCCCACGCTGGTTCCCTGGTCGCCGGTCTGGGTCACACAGCCGAAGATCGCGTCGTTCACGCGGCGGGTATCGAGCGCGTTGCGCTGGGTCAGCGCCCGCAGCGCCTGCGCCAGCAACTCGGCCGGCTTGACGCTCTTGAGGCTGCCCTTGTCGTTGCCCTTGCCGCGCGGTGTGCGCACGGCGTCGGCGATCCAGGCGTGGGTCATGGTGTGGTCTTTGGGGAAGATCTGGCCAGCTCCTGCAGAAAGCTGGCGAAGGAAACGTTGGCACTGGCATATGGCTGCAGGGCCTTGGCCTGCAGGGCATGCACCACCTCGCCGACCGGCGCGTCGCACAGCGCCATCGCTTCGCTTTCGCCGGTGGCCGCACGCCGCACCAGGCCGGCGCCGCTCACCAGCACCTCGCCCGTGACGTCGCATTGCGGGCTGCACAACCAGCCCACCAGCGGCGCCACCAGGGCGGGGTCGAAACTGGCGGCCACCTCGGGGCGCATGTAGGGCGCGGTCATCTGC
>JANOUM010000091.1:0-16141 GCA_031416855.1 Rhodoferax sp.
TGCGGCACCGATTTTTCCATCTCGCGCCGTGCTGAACATCAGGCCTTGGGGCTCTCGCGGCTGGCGGTACGGGAACTTGCCCGCGGGAAGCTCCGGCACGCTGTCGCCGCTGCCGAGGCCGCATCCGATCTGGCCAGCCCCCTTCTGGCGAGTGTCCTATTGCGCATGCTCGAGCGCCGCAACCACACCATGGCGGCGACGGATCACGATGATGACGACAGCCTTGCGTCGGGCAAGGGCTGAGGATGCCCAGCAAGACCTTCACCAGCGGCCGCATCCGAATGGCCGACTACGACGCCGCATCGCGCCAGCTCGACCTGCACTGGGACAACAAGACCGTGCTGGCCTACAAGCAGGTGCCCGAAGAGGTGTACCGCAAGTTGTGCAGTGCGCCCAATCCGGCGACGTATTGGGAGGACCGGATCGCCGAGGAATACCCCAAGGGCATGCCGAAGGGAATTGCAGGGGATACCGATGGGCAGCGCGGGTTCGACGACCTGTTCGGTCGCGCGGACTGACTGCAGGCCCTCAGGCTGGCAGTCCGGCCCTGGCCAGCCCGGCTTTGATCTGCTCCAGCCCCGCTGGATGCTGGAATGGCAGCCGGCCCAGGTGATCGGCCAATGTGTACCTGGGGTTGATGTCCTGCAATTCGCCCCAGACCCGCCTCGCGCCGTCGAGGTCGCCCAGATGGCCGAGTGCCGATGCCAGAAGCGCGCGCGACAGATCGGTTTTTGGTGCAAGACGGATACGCTCGCGAAACGCCACTGCGGCGGCGTCGAACTGCCCGGCCACGAGATGGGCCGTACCCAGGAAGTGGACATACTGCTGCGAGAACACCGGGTCGAGCAGGATGGCACGCTGGATCATCGGGATCGCCTGCAGGGGATGGCCCAGGTAGGTTTCGATCATGCCACGCGTGCCGTAGGCCAGCGCGTAGTTCGGGTTGAGCGCCAGCGCCCGGTCGGCCTCGGCCAGCGCCCGTACGAGGTCGCGCTGCCACATGGTGACGACCGCCGCGACATAGTGCACGTACGGCTCGGCAGGCCCTTTTTCAACCGCCTGCGCCGCAAAATGCGCGGCCACACCGAGCGCGTCCGGTGTGTCGGCCCAGTGGTTCTGGAAATCCTGGCAGTAGGCCATGGCCAGGCCGCCATACGGCTCGGCATACGCCGGGTCGAGCGCGATGGCGCGCCGGTAGGTGGCCACGACCAGGTCAAAGTACGCACGGTCCTTGTGGACCGTGTTGACCATCAGCTCGCGCCCGCGCAGGAAACAGTCGTGGGCCTCGACGCTGCTGGTGCGGCTGTTTGCGAGCAGCGTTTTTTCGGTTGGTTTCAGGGTGATCTTCAGGGCTTCGACAATCCGCTGCGTCACTTCGTCCTGGAGCGCAAAGATGTCGGTGATATCGCGGTCGTAACGCTCCGCCCACAGGTGGCCTCCGGTGGCGGCGTCGATCAATTGGGCCGTGATGCGCAGCCGGTTCCCCGCGCGTCGGATCGACCCTTCGAGCACCGCACCCACGCCAAGTTCGCGCCCCACGGTGCGCATGTCGGGGCTCTTGTTCTTGTACGCAAAACTCGAGTTCCGAGCCACCACCATCAGGCCGCCGATCTTGGACAGGTCGGTGATGATGTCCTCGGTGATGCCGTCGGAGAAGTACTCCTGCTCGGGGTCACCACTCATGTTGGTGAAGGGCAGCACCGCGATCGACGGTGTGGCAGATGCCGCAGCCGCAGGCGGGACTTCCCGCGCCGGTGGTGCCGCAGGCACGGGCATCGCCGTGGCATCACCCGCGATGGCCAGGGCAGCGGCAGCGCGAACCCGCCAGGCCCGCACCGGATCAGGTATGTTCTTGACCGTCTGTTCGCCCTGGTCCTCGAAACCTGCGGCCACCTTGCCCTTCACTGCCGTGCGCACCGACTCCGACACCGTGATGCCGCCTGGTTCGGCCAGGCCCTCCAGGCGGGCTGCAATGTTGACGCCGTCGCCGTATACCGTGCCGTCGGCCTTTTCGATGATGTCACCCAGGTGCAGGCCGATCCGGAACCGCATGCGGCGGTTCTCGGGCAGTGGTTCGGCCAGGGTGTTGACCTGTTGTTGAATCTCCAGCGCAGCGCTGACCGCCCCGGCCGCCGTTCCGAACACAGCCAAAACGGCGTCGCCGGCCATGTCGATCACGCGGCCATGGTGGGACTCGATGCGCGCTCGAAACACCTGGCGCGCGGCGTCCAGCGAGGCGACTGTGGCGTGGTCGTTGTCGGCCATCAAGCGCGAATACCCAGCGGCATCTGCCGCAAGGATCGCTGCAAGTCGCTGTTGCAGATTGTCAGTGGCCATGGTTGCCAAACCCCCGTGGTTCAGCCGGCCAGCGACAGCCGCACGCTGCCTTCATGGTGCGCCAGCAGCGTGTCGGCCGCCGCCGCGTCAGTGCCACGCTTCAACGCCACGATCGCCACCTTGACCCGGTAGCCGCACCCTTCAAGCATCTGGCGCGACGCATCCTCGCCCGCACCGGATGCGCGCATCGTCAGGGCCACGGCGCGCTGGCGCAACTTGACGTTGCTGGCCCGCAGGTCCACCATCAGGTTGCCGTAGACCTTGTGCAGGCCCACCATCACGGCGCTGGAAAATGTGTTGAGTGCGATCTTCTGCGCCGTGCCGGCTTTCAGTCGCGTGCTGCCCGAAATCACCTCCGGACCGGTGGCCAGCGTGATGCCGATCTCGGCCGCACCGGCAACTTCGCTGCCGGGGTTGTTGGCGATGCCGATGGTCAGCGCGCCCGCTGCGCGTGCCGCCTGCAGGGCGCCCAGCACATACGGCGTGCGCCCGGACGCGGCGATGCCCAGCACCACATCATTGGCCGTGGGTTGCACCGCGACCAGGTCGGCCGCGCCTTGCTCGCGGTTGTCCTCGGCCCCTTCGACCGCCAGCGTCACGGCCTGCATGCCACCGGCGAGCAGGGCGATCGCGCGTTCCGGCGGCCAGGAGAAGGTCGGCCAGAGCTCCACCGCATCCTGCAGGCCCAGCCGCCCCGAGGTGCCGGCACCGACATAGACCAGGCGCCCGCCAGCCGCCAGCCGTGGCACTGCGGCCTCTACCGCCCTGGCCAGATCGGCGCTGCTCGCACGCACGGCGTGGGCTGCCTGCAGTTGGTCGTCGACGAACGCATCGACAAGTTGTTGCGGGCCGTACAGGTCAAGGTCGGCATGCAGCGGGTTGGAGGATTCGGTGGTGCCATTCATGGTCGTGCGGTGCGCAGCGCCTTGGCAGGCGGATGAGACAGTGCGATCAAGTATCCCACGCAGCAGGGCGTCGGGTGGGTAAACCGCATTGCCCGAACCGGCTCAAGCTAGTATGCTTTTGTAATACTGCACACTGGAGTCTGCCATGTTGAATCGTCGCCGCCTGGTTCAGGCCGCTTCCCTTGCCCCGGTCGCCCTGTCAACCGGTTGGGCCCGGGGCCAGACCAAGCCGGAGAAACTCACCGTCCTCTCGCACCGCGTGCACATGTCGGTGCTGACCGGAGCCAAGGGCGGCAACGCAACCGAAGAGTGGACCAGGCGCAATGGTGTCGGCATCGACTGGGTCACACTGGACACCGGCCCGCTGCACGAGCGGCTGTTCCGCGAGGCCAGTTTGGGGTCGACCTCGATCGACCTGGCGTTCATGGTCAACACCCGCGCCACGCCGAATGTGGCCAACCTGCTGGAGCCGCTCGATGCGCTGATGAAGGCCGACCCGCTGGAGGACACGGCCGACCTGTTTCCCGGTCTGGTGGCCGCGATGCAATTCGGCGGCAAGCAATACGCCATACCGCAACGCCACGCGACCACCGGTTTCCACTACAACGAGGCGATCTTCAAGGAGCGCGGCGTGGCTGTTCCCAAGACCTTCGAGGACGTGGTCGAGGCGGCAAAAAAGCTGACTTTCACCCGCGCCGACGGATCGCAGGTGTTCGGTTTCCTGATCGAGGGTGACAACTACCCGAACGTGATCGACATGGCGCGTGCCTACGACGGCGACTTCATCAACCAGAACTTCAAGCTCGTCATCAACGAAGGCCCGATGCTGCGTGCGGTGCAGACGCTGCGCGAGTGGTATGCGGCCGGCGTCATGCCGCGCAACTGGACCGCCATCAAGGGCGAAGAGGTGAACACCTGGATGCAGACCGGCAGGGTGGCCATGACCATCAACTCCTTCGGGCGCACCCAGTTCTACAACGACAAGGACAAGTCGAAGAACCCCGGCTTCATCAAGGTCATGGCGCTGCCCGCAGCGCGCGAGATGCAGGGCAAGTACCGCGACTCGGCGCCTGCCAAGACCGAATTCTGGTCGATGTGCATCCCGAAGAGCGCGCGCAACAAGCAGTTGGCGTGGAGCCTGGTCAAGGAGTTGTCGTCCAAGGAAAACACCCTGAAGGCGGCCCTCAACGGCAACGGCCCGGTGCGTGCATCGACCTACAAGGATGCGCGTTTTACGGCCAACGTGCCGTATGCGGCGGCCGAGGCGGCCACACTCAAGGTGGCGCGCGTGCCGATCCCCGCATTCGACAATGCGGCCAAGGCGGGTGACGTGTTTGTCGAGGAACTGCAGGCGGCGGTGCTTGGGCGCAAGGGCGTCGCCATGGCGATGGATGATGTGGCCCGGCGGGTCAAACCTCTGTTGCCGTGACCGGTAACCGCACGGACAGCCTTACCGCCGGCCTGGCGCGTGTGGCGCTGGGCCAGTTCCCGACGTCGCTCGAATGGGCTCCCAGGCTCTCTGCAGAGGCGGGTTTCCCTGCGGTGTGGATCAAACGCGAGGATCAGAGCGGACTGGCCCTGGGGGGTAACAAGCCGCGCCAGCTCGAGTTCCTGATGGCGGCGGCGATGGCCGAAGGTGCGCAGGCTGTGATCACAACGGCGGCCGTGCAGAGCAATTTCTGCCGGGCCACGGCGGCAGCCGGCGCCAAGCTCGGCATCCGGGTCGGGCTGCTGTTGCGTGGCAGCGGCGACGAGCCCCTGGAGGGCAACTACCTGCTCGACAGGCTGCTCGGTGCCGAGCTGCGTTTCATCCCCACCCAGGACCCGTACGACCCGCGGGTGGCAGGCTGGCTCGATGAATTCGTGGCCGACTTCACGCGGCGCGGCCTGCAGACCCATGTGCTGCACCTGCCCGGGCGCACCGGCGCGCTGGGTGCCGCGGCGATGGTGTGCACCGGCGAGGAAATCGCCCGCCAGTTCGCCACCCTGGGCATCCTGCCGCAGGCGCTGTTCCTGGCCGCCGGCTCGGGCCTGACGGTCGCGGGGACCGTGCTGGCGTTCAAGACGCTGCGTGTGCCGACGCGGGTGGTCGGCATCTCGGTCCAGCAGCCAGCCGCCTTCATGGTGCCACTGATCGTGGAGCGCGCCAATGCTGCGGCGCAGCTGCTGGGCCTGGCCACCCGTGTCGATACGACGGATTTCGAGTTTGATGATCGCCACATCGGCAGCGCCTATGGGGTGCCGACGCGCGAGGCGGCCGACGCGATGTTGCTGGCCGGGCGCACCGAGGGGCTGGTGCTCGACCCGGTGTATTCCGGCAAGGCGTTTGGCGGCATGCTGGCGCAGGTGCGTGAAGGGCGCTGGAGCACACGCGCGCCGATCGTCTTCTTCCACTCCGGCGGCGCGCCGGGGCTGTTCGCGAACGCGGCGCAACTGGGGCGGTGGCTGGCATGAGCTGGGGTCAGGTCTTGCCTTTTGCCCCTTTTGCCAATGAATTTGTAGTTTGCAAACAGGGCAAATGGCAACACCTGACCCCAGCCAAGACCCGTACGATGGAGCCCGTGACATGAGCGAACTGACGATTTCCGGCGTGCGGGCGATCCCCCTGACTGCGTCGATGCAGGAAGGCACCCGTACCTCGCAGGGCGCCTTCGGGGCTGTGTCCATCGTGCTGGTCGAGGTCAGCACCGTCGACGGCATTGCGGGTTACGGGGAATGCCTTGGCCGCTTCGGCGCGCGGGCCTATGCCAGCCTGATCAACGAGGTGCTGGCCCCGCGCCTGCTCGGGCAGAGCGCGTTCGACATCCGTCGCCACTGGCAACAGATGCGCGCCGCCTTGTCGGGGCGTGCCGGCGGCATGTTGATCGAGGCCATCGCCGGCGTCGACATCGCCTTGTGGGATGTGGTGGGCAAGGCCCTGGGGCAACCGGTGCACCGGCTGCTGGGCGGCGTCGGGCGGCCGATGGTGGAGTGTTATGCCTCGTCCATCAACTGGGCCAGCCCCGAGCAGATGGAAGCGCAGGCGCAACATGTGCTCGGGCTGGGTTTCAAGGCCATCAAGGTCAAGCTCGGGCAGCCGGTGGCGCGGGCCATCGAAGCGGCGACGCGGATGCGGCAGGTGGTTGGCCCGGACATCCGGCTGTCGGCCGACGCCAACTGGGCCTATTCGCTGGACCAGGCGGTTACCGTCGGCCATGCGCTGCATGCGCTGGACTACTGGTTCTTCGAGGAGCCGATTGCACCCGAGGATCTGGCGGGTTACGCCCACTTGCGGCGCACCGTGTCGGTGCCACTGGCCGCTGGCGAGAGCGACTACACCACCACACACGCCGCCGAGTTGCTGCGCGATCGACTGGTGGGCATCATCCAGCCCGACGTGGCACGGGCCGGCGGCATCAGCGAGACGCGTGACATCGCCACGCTGGCACACGCCTTCCATGTGGGTTATGCGCCGCATGTCGGCTGGTCTGGCGCGGTGTGTGTGGCGGCCAGCCTGCAACTGGCGGCGGCGATGCCGGCGTTTGCGAGTTTCGAGTGCATGTTCATCGCCAACCCCCTGCGCGACGAACTCGCCACCACTGCGGTGGGCTCGGCGCACACACTGGTGGACGGCCGGCTGGCCGTGCCACGGGGGCCCGGCCTGGGCATCGACATCAACTGGGATGCGGTGCAGCGCTACCGCATCGACGGCGCGTGAGTCCGGCCCGTCGCCACTGGGCGATGGTGGTGCCGGCGCAGGCGATGCTGGTGGCGATGCTGTTGCTGCCCTCGCTGTATGTGTTCTGGCTCAGCCTGACCCGCTCGACCTACGGCACCACACCGGTTTGGGTAGGCCTGGCCAACTACGCGGTGGTGCTCGCGGATCCGTATTTCTGGACTGCCACGCTCAACACGGCCATCGTGGTGAATGCGGTGGTGTTGGGCGAGTTCGTGCTGGCGCTGGCGCTGGCGATGCTGTTCTCGGGCTGGATCCCGCTGCGCCGGCTGATGATCGCCATCGTGCTGGCGCCCTACGCCATCAGCGAAGTGGTGAGTGTGGTGATCTGGAAGTTCATGGTGGACCCGAATGGCGGCCCGGTCACGCGCGCGCTGCGCGGGCTCGGCCTGCCCGAGCTCGACTGGGCGGTGGAGCCTTCGCATGGCCTGGCACTGGTGATCCTGCTGTCGATCTGGCACCACCTGCCGTTCACCTTTATCCTGCTCTACACCGCCTTGCTCGGTATTCCGCGCGACCTGTACGAAGCCGCCCGGGTCGACGGCGCCGGCGCCTGGCGCCGCTTTGCCGATGTGACCGTGCCCCTGCTGGTGCCGGCCATGCTGGTGGCGATCGTGTTCCGCTATATTTTCGCCTTTCGCATTTTCTCCGAGGTCTGGCTGCTCACCGGCGGCGGCCCGGCACGGACCACCGAGGTGCTGGCCGTGTACCTGTACCGGCAGGCGTTCCGGTATGCCGATTTCGGCACCGCGGCGGCCACCGGCTGGTTGATGCTGCTGGCCTCGCTGCTGATGGGCGCCTGGTACATCCACCAGATGTACAAGCGGATGTTCTCTCATGCGTGACGCCGTACCTTCGCCCGCCTTTCGCCGGGCGCGCCGCTGGGCGCTGGGCGCAGGGCGCATGCTGGCGCTTGCCGCCGTGCTGGTATGGTCGGCCTTTCCGATTGCGCTGATCGTGCTGGGCTCGGTGCGCCTGCCCAGGGAGATCTTCTCGGAGAAGAACCTGTTCGTCTTCACGCCGACCCTGCTCAACTACGCCAACCTGTGGCAACGCTGGCCGGATTTTTTCCACAACCTGTGGAACAGCCTCCAGATCGCGCTCGGTGCCACGGCGCTCACGCTGGTGATCTCGTTCCTGGCGGGTTATGTGTATGCGCGGCGCCAGAGCCGCCTGCTCACGGCCTCGGCCTTTTTCATGATCCTGGTGCGGCTGCTGCCGCCGATCGTCCTGACACTGCCGCTGTTCCCTGCCGTCAACTGGCTGATGCTCAACGACACCCGCACCGTGCTGATCCTGTTGTACTGCGCGTTCTTCCTGAGCCTGGGCACCTGGATCATGAAAGCCTTCATCGACCAGTTGCCGATCGAACTAGAGGAGGCCGCCGCCATCGATGGGTCCTCCCAGTGGCAGACCCTGTGGCACATCGTGCTGCCGCTGTCGCACGCCGGGCTGATCGCCACCTCGGTCTTCATCATGGTGTTTGCCTGGAACGACTTCCTGTTCGCCTTCATCTTCACCGCGGTCGATGCCAAGACCGCGCCGCTGGTCCTGTCGGAAATGGTGGGGGCGATCGATGGTGTCGACTGGGGCATCCTGTTCGCTGCCGCCACACTGCAACTGCTGCCCATTCTCGTGTTCGTGCTGCTGGTCCAGAAGTACCTGATTGCCGGCCTGTCTGCCGGCGCCTCCAAAGGATAGATCCATGCCCATGCCCCATCCGATCCACACCGACCCGCGGCTGTCGCGCTTCGACCCGCTGGCCCGAGTCATCTACTTCGACGATTTCGACCAGGGCATGAACGGCTGGACCTGCCTGGTTGGCAACTACGAAGGCTCCATCGACACCATGACCCGCTCCTACGCGCGCCACACCCAGCCGATGCTGAGCCAGATCACCCACTGGGACAGCGGCACGCATGGTTCCTTCGATGGCACCTACGCCCTGAAAATCGCCACGCGGCCGGTGCCTGGTGAACGCAACGTGGCGATCAAGCGCGTGACCTTCCGCAAGGCGTCGCGGATCCGGGTCGAGGCCTACTTCGCGTTCAAGCCCGAGGC
The DNA here is from genome assembly GCA_031416855.1 of Rhodoferax sp. GTDB lineage: Bacteria > Pseudomonadota > Gammaproteobacteria > Burkholderiales > Burkholderiaceae_C > CAISIP01. The sequence continues at coordinate 9,019 of JANOUM010000091.1, forward strand.
CAACGAACTCAAGCTGTCCGACCTTGACGTGCGCTCGGTGGGCCTGCTGTTCGACTTGCAGGACGGACGGGAGCGTGTCATGCCGCACCTGCGTTACCTCAACGCGCTGGACGGGCAGCGCATGAACAAGTGGCAGTTCAAGCAGCACAGCACGCCGTTTCGCGCCATCGGCGCGCGCAGCGAGACGGTGACGCACGACCACCTCAGCCCACAGGACTGGGAGGACATCCCCGGTGCTGCGCAGAAGCTCTGCTACAACGAGATCCCGACCAAGATCAACTGGCACTACCTGCGCTTCGATTTCGACCTGGAGCGCATGTGCTGGCTGGGTTTCCAATGCAACGACCAGCTGTTCGACTGCGCCGGCGTCGGGTCGATCAAGATCCCGGCCATGCCCAACCTGTCGTGCATGCTGAACCTGGCGTTCTTCTGCGAACCCGATACGGCCAAGCGCTCGTTTTTCTATCTCGACAGCGTCCTTCTTTCAGGGGAGTTTTGACATGAGCGCAGCGCCGGGCCGCCCCAAGCCAGCTCGCATCGCAGTGCGCAGCACGGAGGTGTTCCTGATGAGCGCAGCGCCGGGCCGCCCCAGACTAGATCGCACCGCAGTGCGCAGCACGGAGGTACTCTGATGACCATGATGCGTAATGCGTATACCGCTGTGATCGCGCGCGGCGAGGTCTGGCAGGGGACGGTGCACACCGAACCCTACGAGGCTGCCTGGGCGGCCGAGGCGGTGTTCTTCGTGCATGTTATGACGGTCATCGGCGCACCCGGCGGCGTGGCCACGGCCCAGGTGCAGATCTCGCCCGACGGCCTGCACTGGGTGAACGAGGGCGCCTCGATGGACATCCAGGCCCAGTCGCAGGCCCTGAGTTTCGCGCGCGTGAGCAACTTCGGCGGCTGGCTACGCCTGGCGGTCGAGGTGCCCCACGGTGTCGGCATCCAGGTGGTGGCCACACTCGCGCTGAAGGGCTGAAGCGCCTTGACGGCCGCTGCCCCAGCACTGGCACCGCCAGCCTACCCGGCGCAGATCGCGCGGGCCGACCTGGCGCCGTACCGCGCGTCCGGCAGCGGGGTGGATTACCTGCACAGCGTCGACTCCGGCGTGGCCGGGCCGCACCTGATGGTCAATGCGCTGACGCACGGCAACGAGTGGTGCGGCATGCAGGTGGTCAAACGCCTGCTGGATAGCGGCTTTCGCCCGCGGGCCGGGCGGTTGACGCTCTCGTTCGCCAACGTGGCAGCCTACGATGCGCTGGACGCCGATGGTGCGTCAGCCCGGTTTGTCGAGCGCGACTTCAATCGCCTGTGGCACGACGACCTGCTGGCCGCCGACACGCAGTCGGTGGAAGCCCGGCGCGCGCACCAGATGCGCCCTGTGGTGCGCACGGTGGACCGCCTGCTCGATCTGCACTCGACCTGGCACGCCCTGCAGCCTTTCTTCGTGTTGTCACAGTTGCCGCGCGTACGCGACCTGGCAGATCGGCTGGCCCTGCCGCCGCGCCAGTTGTTCCTGCCCGAGGTCTGGCACGAGGGGTACCACCTGATCGACTACGGCGCGTTTCGCCAGCCCGCAGCGGCTGCGGTCGGCCTGATTGCCGAGTGCGGGCAGCATTTTGCGTTGACCAGCGTCGATACCGCGTGGTGCGCCACGGTGCGCTTCCTGGACCTCCATGGCATGCTGGACGCCGGGCAGGCCCAGGCGATGTGCCCGGGGCTGGCACCCGCCGCGATGGTCGAGCGCTACGAGATCGCGATTCCCGTGATCGCCAGGACCAATGCACTGCGCCTGACCTGTTCCTATGCCGGCTTCGTGTCTTTCGCCGCCGGCGAGGTGGCTGCACTGGATGGCGATGAACCGGTGCTTGCGCCATTCGATGGCGCGGTGCTGTTGGCGCCGCGCCCTGAGCCGAAGGCGGGGCAGCAGGCGTTTTCCTGGGGGCGGCGGGTGCCGGGCGGCGCGGGGGTGTGAATGGGCCACCCCGGGATGTTCCACAATCGAGGGTTCCATCCCCCCAGAAAATCAAAGGAAATCCATGCTTGTCGTCCACCACCTCAACGATTCCCGTTCCCAGCGCGTGCTCTGGCTGCTCGAGGAACTGGCCATCCCCTACGACATCAAGCACTACCAGCGCAATGCGGTCACGCGGCTGGCGCCGCCCGAACTCAAGGCGGTGCATCCGCTGGGCAAGTCGCCGGTGCTGACCGACAACGGCCAGACCCTCATCGAGTCGGGCACCATTATCGAGTACCTCCTGCGTCGTTATGGCATGGGGCGCCTGCGGCCCGCCACCGCCAGTGCCGACTTCGAGGCTTTCAACCAGTGGATGCATTACGCCGAAGGGTCGGCCATGTTGCCCCTGCTGCTCAAGCTCTACGTGGGGCGGCTGGGTGAAGCCGGTGCACCACTGGCGCCACGCATCAACAGCGAGATCGCCAACCACCTGGGCTACGTGAACCAGGCGCTTGAAGGGCGCGAATGGCTGGTCGGTGACGCTCTGACCGGCGCCGATATCCAGATGAGTTTTGTCGGCGAAGCGGCACGCGAACTGCGCGCCGCCTACCCGAACCTCGACGCCTGGGTCAAGCGCTTCCAGGCCCGTCCGGCCTACCGCAAGGCGGTGGAGCGCGGTGGGCCGTATTCGCTGGCGGCCTGACCGCTTTTGTCCACGGCTCGGGTTGGGTCGGCATGACGGACCCCATGCAACAGGCCAGGGCGCTGTTCCTCGAAGGCAACGCGCATGTCGAAGGCGGGCGCCTGGATCCGGCCCGGGCCTGCTTCGAAGCCGCCCGGGCACTGGCCCCGGGGCGGCCCTCCGTGCTGGCCAACCTCGGTGTGACGCTGTCCCGACTGGGCCGCTGGCGTGAGGCGGCGCTCCACCTCGAAGCGTCCCTGGCCCTCGATCCGGCGCATGCCGATGCTTGGCTGGCGCTGGGCCGATGCCGCGGCCGGATGGATGCGGATGCCGCGGCCCTGCTCGCCTTCGAGCGCGCCCTGGCGCTCGACGACACCCTGGCCGAGGCCTGGAGCGCGCGTGGCGACCTGCTGCGCGATGCGCAGCGTTTCGACGAGGCCGCGACGTGTTTCGAACGCGCGCTCGCCCTGGGGGCGGACGCGACGCTGCACCACTTTTACCTGGCATCGGTGCGCGGCGGTGCGGCACCGCCGCCACCGCCACGTGCCTATGTGGAAACCCTGTTCGACCAGTACGCCGGCGACTTCGAATCCCACCTGGTGCAGGATCTGCGTTACCAGGCGCACGAGACCCTGCTGCGGCCCCTGATGGAGCAGGGGCGGCGGTTTGGCCTGGTGCTGGACCTAGGCTGTGGCACCGGCCTGTGCGGTCGCCTGATCCGCCCCCAGGCCCAGGTGGTGGACGGCGTCGACCTGTCTCGCTCCATGGTGCAACAGGCGCGCGCCGGCGGCGCCTACCGGCGCGTCGTGCATGCCGACTTGCTGCCCTTCCTGCAGGACGCGCAGGAACCGGTGGATCTGGTCCTGGCCGCCGACGTCTTCATCTATGTGGGTGCCCTGGACCCTGTGTTCGCCGCGGTGCGCCGGCGTCTGAGCAGCGGCGGCTGTTTTGCCTTTTCGGTCGAACTGGAGCGCGGGGACGCCGAACTGCGCCTGCTGCCGAGCCTGCGTTATGCGCATTCTGTCGCCTACATACGCCGCCTGGCGGCAGAACACGGCTTCAGGCTGCACACGCTGTGGGAAGCCCCGCTGCGGCAGGATCAGGGGACGCCTGTGGATGGCCTGTATATCCATCTGGAGCCAGCCCCGCCGGCGCCTATGGCCGTGCGCACGCGTGCCGGCGGACCGGCCCCGGGGATCACTGCGCGGTGAACACCACCACGACCACGATCAACAGCCCGATCGCCAGGTTCACCCGCACCCAGACCCGGATACTCGCCATGGCGGCGCCGCCGGCGACCCAGGTGCTGGATGCGACTGCGCCGCGCAGGCGGCTGAAAAGCACGTAACGGATGTGGCCGAAAATGGCCACCATCAGCAGCCCGAGCCCGGCCATCAGCGACCAGCTCCAGGGTATGTGAACCCCGGTGTCGGTGGCGGCAGCCCGGCTGGCGTAATCACCCATCATCCATGCGCCAGTGACCAGCGTAACCACCGCCATCGCCAGCACCGCGCCGAAAAAGCGTCTCAGCACATCCAGCATCAGGCGCAACCGGATTGGTGGCTCGAGCGCCGCAACCGCGGGCCGCAGAAAGAACAAGGTAAAGGCCATGCCACCTACCCATACGATGATGGACAGGACATGCAGGGTCTTGAGAACTGCGTAGAGCATGGTGGCGTCGATCCAAAATGTCGATGCTACGACATACGGGTGGCCTGCGCACGCCCCCGCCCGGTGGCGCAGATTGGCCATGTCTGGTTCGTCCCTGGTTCGAGCCGGCGTCTGGCAGGCGGCACAATCGGGGTGCCGCGCCCATGATCCCCCGTTCTTCTTCTGCCATCTCCCGGGCCGCCACGCGGCGGTCCATCCTGCTGCTGTCGTTTGCCACGTTCTCCAGCATGGCATCGCAGCGCATCTGCGATGCGATGTTGCCGGAGTTGTCGCGGGTGTTCGAAGTTGGCCTGTCGCAGGCGGCGCAGGTGGTGTCCATGTTTGCGATCGTGTATGGCTGCCTGCAGCTTTTTTACGGCCCGCTCGGCGACCGCCTGGGCAAATTCCGCGTGATCGCCTGGGCCACGCTGGCCTGCAGCGTGGGCAACACCATGGCGGTGTTTGCGACCGGCCTCGACGCGCTGGTGTTGTCGCGCATGGTGGTGGCGATGGGCGCAGCAGCCATCATTCCACTGGGCCTGGCCTGGATTGGTGACGTCACCGACCCGGCACACCTGCACGAGACCATCGCGCGGGTCGGTCTGGGCAGCACGCTGGGCATCGGCAGCGGGCAGCTGTTGGGGGGACTGTTGACCGACACGCTCGGCTGGCGCTGGGCGTTTGGCGTATTGGCGCTGCTGTTCTTCGGTGTCGGCTTGCTGCTGCTGCGGGATCTGGGGCGGCAACAGGCGGCTGAGCGAATCGAGGCGCAGTCTGTGCGCGCACCAGCGCCCGCTGCGCGGCGCGGCTTCGCACAGCAGGTGTTGCCCATCCTGGCCCAGCCATGGCCGCGTACCATCCTGCTGGTGGGTCTGGTAGAGGGCGCGGTCGGCTTCGGTGTGTTGGCCATCTGGGCGACCCACCTGCACCAGGCGTTTGCCTATTCTCTGTCGGCAGCCGGTGCCATCGTGGCCCTGTTTGGCGCCGGTGGGGTGTTGTACATGGCGAGCGCCCGCCACCTGATCCGGCGCCTGCGTCCGGCGCGGCTGGCGGTGACGGGTGCCACCCTGGTGTTCCTGGCCTCGCTGGTGGTCGGTTTTACCCCGCTGCGCTGGCTCGTCATACCCGCCAGCCTGCTGGCGGGCTTCGGGTTCTTCTCGTTCCACAACGTGATGCAGGCCAACGCGGCGCAGATGGCGCCCACGGCGCGCGGCTCGGCCGTATCCTTGTTCGCCGCCTCGCTGTTCCTGGGGCAGTCGGTCGGTGTGCTGTTGGCTGCGCGCCTGTCGGAGCACCTGGGCGCGGGGGCGGTGATCGTATTGTGCGGTGCCACCTTGTGCGTGCTTGGTGTGTGGTTCAGTCGGGCCCTGCGGGCACATGGTGGCGTGCGGGCATGATCACCGAATCCACCAGGCGCTTGTTCGCCGACCGCAACTTCCGGCGCTACACCAGCGTGCGGCTGGCGCAGACAGCCCGCAGTCATTTCCCTCAGGAGACCCGCCATGAGCCTTCGTTTCGCCATCAACCGCATGAGCGCGCCGCGCGTGTCCTTCGCGCATTTCACCGCCATGGCACAGCGCCTGGGCCTGGACACGATCGAGATCCGCAACGACCTGGCGGGCGTGGAAATCGAGGACGGCACGCCGGGCAGGGTGGTGGGGGACATCGCACGCGAGCACGGGCTGCAGATCCGCTCGATCAATGCGCTGCAGTGCTTCGAGCAGTTCGACGCGACCCGCGCGGCCGAGGCACAGGCCATGATGGCCTACGCAGTGGCCTGCAGCGCCCAGGCCCTGGTGCTGTGCCCCACCAACAGTCGGCGCGACACGCGCAGCCCGCAGCAGCGTCACGATGATCTGGTGTTCGCCCTGTCACGGCTGGCGCCGATGCTGCGCGACCATGGCCTGAGCGGCCTGGTCGAGCCGCTCGGTTTCGAGGAATGCGCGGTGCGCCGCAAGTCCCAGGTGGTGCGGGCCCTGCGTGAACTGGCTGACGCCACGCCGTTTGCGCTGGTGCACGACACCTTCCACCACCACCTCGCCGGTGAGGACCTGTTCCTGCCGGAACTGACCGGGCTGGTGCATATCTCGGGCGTCGAGGATGGCGGCCTGGAGGTATCGCAGATGCGCGACGGCCACCGGGTGCTGGTCGGTCCGGCGGACCGGCTTGGCAACGTGGGGCAGCTGAGGCGATTGTTGTCGGCCGGCTACAGCGGAGTGGTGTCGTTCGAGCCGTTTGCCGACGAGATCGCGACAGCCGGCAACATCGAACAGCGACTGGCGCACAGCATGCAGCACCTGGAGCGCGGGGTAGGCAGCGCGGCCGTTGCGGCCTGAAACCGCGCACCGGCCCTACGTTCAGCGCCTGCACGCCAGGGGGTTGGGTGGCTGGCGACATGGGCCGTTTGCAGGCTCATGGCCGCCGGCACGGATCGTTAGGGTAAAACATGGACCATGACCGTTCCGGTTGCACCGATGCGCCATGCCTTCCGTACGCCTGCCGGGCGCGCCTGGCTGGAGGCGGAAGGGCCACGCGGATCGAGCCCGCTGAATGAGGCAACCAGACCCCCGCTCCGCGCTGGCCGACATGCAGGGCCGGATTGGCTCGATGGCGATGCTGCATGAATCCCTGTACCGGTCCGGCACCTTCGCGTCGGTCGATCTGGCTGATTACCTGGGTAAGGTGGTGCAAGCCGCCTATGGGGCGCAGGCCAACCAGCACAGGTCGGTCCACCTGCGGACCGAGCTCACCGCGGTGCAGGTGAGCCTGGACCAGGCCCTGCCCTGCGGGCTGATCGTGAACGAACTGGTGTCGAACTGCCTCAAGCACGGGTT
>JANOUM010000092.1:0-6752 GCA_031416855.1 Rhodoferax sp.
AAACCCTGCACCACCGTGACATTGCCGCCCTGCACCAGTTTGCAGTTGGCCTTCTGGGCCTCGGGGACCGTGTTGGTGTATTCGTTCCCGCAGCGGTAGATGGATTCCTGGGCAACGCCGCCCGCCGACAGAAAAAGCGCGGCCACAGGGGCCAGTGAAAGGTATTTCATGCGATCTCCACGCCTCAGAAGATGTAGGGATGGTCCGGCAGTATGCGCCAATTGCCTGCAAACACAAAACCGCAGGAATTGGGCGCACGAAAAAAAGGACGGCCCAGCCGTCCTTGCTTCAGCGTGCGCTGCGCCCACCGGGTTGCAGCAGGCGCTCGGCTACAGTGAATAGTACATGTCGAATTCGATCGGATGCGTGGCCATGCGCATGCGCGTGACTTCGGTCATCTTGAGCTCGATGTAGGCGTCGATCATGGTGTCGGTGAACACACCACCCTTGGTCAGGAAGGAGCGGCCCTTGTCCAGGTAATCCAGCGCCTGGTCGAGGCTGTGGCACACGGTGGGGACTTTCGCGTCTTCTTCCGGCGGCAAGTGGTACAGGTCCTTCGAGGCGGCTTCGCCAGGATGGATCTTGTTCTCCACCCCGTCCAGGCCGGCCATCAGCAGAGCCGAGAAACACAGGTAAGGGTTGGACAGCGGATCCGGGAACCGCGCTTCGACGCGGCGGCCCTTGGGATTGGCAACGTACGGAATACGGATCGAGGCCGAGCGGTTCTTGGCCGAATACGCCAGTTTGACCGGGGCCTCGAAACCAGGGACCAGGCGCTTGTAACTGTTGGTACCGGGGTTCGTGATCGCATTGAGCGCGCGCGCATGCTTGATGATGCCGCCGATGTAGTACAGCGCGAAATCCGACAGACCGGCATAACCGTCGCCTGCAAACAGGTTCTTGCCATCTTTCCACACCGACTGGTGCACGTGCATGCCGGAGCCGTTGTCGCCGACCAGCGGCTTGGGCATGAAGGTAGCCGTCTTGCCGTAGGAGTTGGATACGTTCCAGACCACGTACTTGAGGATCTGCGTCCAGTCGGCGCGCTGCACCAGCGTGCTGAACTTGGTGCCGATCTCGTTTTGGCCAGCACCGCCCACTTCATGGTGGAACACCTCGACCGGAATGCCGAGCGACTCCAGGATCAGGGAGATCTCGGCGCGCAGGTCCTGCGTGCTGTCGACCGGGGGCACGGGGAAGTAGCCGCCCTTGACGGTCGGGCGATGGCCCTTGTTGCCACCGTCGATCTTCTTGCCGCTGTTCCAGGGCGCTTCGTACTCGTCGATCTTGACAAAAGAGCCGGACATATCGGCGCCCCAGCGCACGTCGTCGAAGATGAAGAACTCGGGTTCCGGGCCAAAGTAGGCGGTATCACCCATGCCGGAGGCCTTGAGGTAGGCTTCGGCGCGCTTGCCGATCGAGCGCGGATCGCGGTCGTAGGCCTTGCCGTCGCCGGGCTCGACCACGTCGCAGCTCAGGAACATCGTAGTCTCTTCGAAGAACGGATCGATGTTGGCCGTGTTGGGGTCGGGCATCAAGAGCATGTCGGAGGCTTCGATCCCTTTCCAACCGGCGATTGACGAACCGTCGAACGCGTGGCCGGATGAAAACTTGTCTTCGTCGAAATGGGAGACCGGCACGGTTACGTGCTGCTCCTTGCCACGCGTGTCGGTGAAACGGAAATCAACGAACTTGACCTCGTTCTCTTTCACCATCTTGATTACATCTGCGACGGTCTTTGCCATCAAATACTCCTGTGGGGCGGTGGTTGAAAATTGTTTACGGGGAAGCAAACGCAGTTTTTGTGCCAAGGCCGCAAGCCAAGACTATTCTGCAAAGCACGCTATTTTGCCCTGTGTTTCAGGGGCCAACCGGAAGAACTCGAACGGAAAATGCACCGGCAAGGATCAGACTATGCACCAAAAAATCCGATTTCAATGCACATAATTGGTGCCGATTAGTTTCGCACCAGTTCGGGGCCAAGGCGGGCATCGACATGACGCAGGCCGGCCTTCATCGCATCAAAGGCCGCCTGCACCGCGGCACCCTCGCCTTTCACTCCGAGTTCGATATGCCGCCCATGTTGAGGATGGTCCACACTGGGCAGGCTGAACACCTTGACACCGTCGAATCGCCGCTCGATGTCCTCCATCAGCGGCGTCAGCGTGGCCTCCATCGCGCCGAACACGATCACGGACAACTCCGTCCAGGTGCGTCGCTGCGCGAGATGCCGGTAATGGGTGTCGAGCACCCATTCCACCATCGGCCATGCCATGACCGGAAAACCGGGCACGAAATGCACGCCACCGGCGCCAACGCCGCCGGCAACCGTCGTGCAGCTGAAACCCGGGATCTTGTTATACGGATTGGGAATGATGAGAGCGCCGGCCGGGAACACGCCCATGTTCAGGCGGTGCCGATTGTCGGTGCGCTCAGGCTCAAAAGGCAGGCCCTGCTCCAGCGCCACGTCACGCATGCGTTGCTCGATCAGCAGCCGCGCCTGCGGGTGCAGTTCGAGCTCCACACCGAGAGCCCGGGCGGCGCATTGGCGGGTGTGGTCGTCGGGTGTGGCACCTATGCCGCCGCAGGAAAACACGATGTCGCCGGACGCAAACGCGCGCCGTAGTGTTTGTGTAATGCGATCGGGCGAATCGCCCACGTAATCGGCATAAGCCAGTTGCAGCCCACGCACCTGCAAACGCTCGATCACAGCCGGCAGGTGTTTGTCGGCCCGTTTCCCCGACATGATCTCGTCACCAATGATGATCAGGCCGAAATCCGGAACCTGGCCAACAACAAGCGGCAATGTGTCAGATGTTTGCATGGGGTAATGCTACAACGGGCGCCACCTCTACGGCCGGCCCGACAGGCGGGGGCGGTGGCACGGCCGCCGCATCGGCCCGCAGCGTCTGCAACGCGGCCAGCGAATAGTGGGCGAACCACAAGGCGGAAAATGCAAACACCAGGGTATAGACCCAGACCGCGAACGGAATCAGAATCACGAACGCCACGGCAAACAAGGCTCCGGAGGCCCATAACAGGCTGGGGGCCGCGCCGAGGAACCCGGTCAATACGCCGATGCCCAGCAGCCAGCCGCGGTGGCGGCGAAAGATCTCGATGCGCTCCTGTCGGCTCGCGTGTTCTGCCAGCGCGTCGTACGCCATGACGCGGTAGGTCAGCCAGCCCCAGATCAGTGGCGGCAGGATCAGGATCAGCGGTGGCACCAGCCACAGGGGCACGGAGACAAGCAGGGCGATCAAGGCCAGCAGCGTTGACCCGAGCGACCACACCAGTGCACCCAGCCAGGAGCCGCCTCGCTTGCGCTCCAGCGTCGGAAACCGCCGCTCCGCCACCAGCGCCACCAAGGCCGGCGCCATCAGGAGCGCCACGATCAGCAGCGACGCGACCACGATCAGGGGCGTCACCGCAAAGATCACGATCAGCGGGGCGAGCACCGGCTTGAGCGCACCGGCACCGATGCCCTGCAACCAGTTCAGCATGGTCGTGATGATCGACGACGCCTCCAGCGTATTGCGGACCCATTCCAGCGCCGCGTCCCAATAGAGGTAACCCAGTCCCAGCGACAGGGCCACCATCAGGATCAAAGGAAGAAACGACAAAGCGATCACCCGCGGTCGCATGCAATAGGCCACGGCGCGCCAAAAAGAATCCAGAAACAAGTTCATGGCGCAAGCATAACGGCCACCGGACGAACCGGTACGATCGCCGCCATGGACCGCGTGGATCTGCAGGGCAACCGGCTGGAAGTGCAATATATCGGTGGCCCCAGTCACCCAGGCGCGCTCGCGCCGTTGGTGTTTCTGCACGAGGGGCTGGGGTCCTGCGCCATGTGGCGCGACTGGCCGCACGCGGTTTGCCGAGCGACGGGCCGCGCAGGATGGGTTTATTCGCGGCGGGGTTATGGCCTCTCCGACCCGGTGGCCAATGTACGCCAGCACGGCCGCCTGCGGCCCGACTACCTGCACCGGGAGGCGTTTCAGGTCCTGCCAGCCCTGCTGGCCGAACTGGCGGTGCATCGCCCGGTGCTGCTGGGCCATTCCGACGGTGCCAGCATCGCGCTGCTGCACGCCAGCCGTTTTCCACTGCGCGCCTGCATCGTGATGGCGCCCCATGTCATGGTGGAGGAGGTGTCGATCCGGTCCATCGAAGCGGCGCGCGTGGCCTATCTGCACGGCGCGCTGCGGGCTAGGCTGGAGCGGTACCATGCCGACGTCGACGGCGCGTTCTGGCAGTGGAACGACATCTGGCTGAGCCCGGGGTTCCGCAACTTCGACATCCGGCAGGCCTGCACGCGGATCACCTGCCCGGTGCAGGCGATCCAGGGCCTCGACGACCCGTACGGCACACTGGCGCAAATAGAACAGATCGACCTTCCTGCAGACCGGATCACGCGCGTGGTGTTGCCGGCCTGCGGCCATTCGCCACATCGCGAGGCAGCGCAGGAAACCCTGGGGCATATCACCAGGTTCTTGTCGCGGATCGCCTGACCCGGGGCCGGAATCGTCAGGCGAGGATCGCTGCCAGGTCCGGCCCGCCCAGCCAGCGCCACTTGCCAGGCGCCAGATCGGGTGGCAACACCAGGCCACCAATGCGGGAGCGGTGCAAGTCCTCGACGCGGTTGCCGACTGCGGCAAGCATGCGTTTGACCTGGTGGTATTTGCCTTCGGTGAGCGTCAGGCGCAACTGGTGTTCACCCACGGCCTCGCAGGCTGCCGCGCGCACCGGCTTGGGATCGTCATCGAGTACCACACCATCAAGCAGACGGCGCACCTGACTGGCATCGAGCGCATGCTTGACCGTGACCTCGTACACCTTGGGCACGTGGTGACGCGGTGAACTCATCCGGTGGATGAACTTGCCGTCGTCGGTCAGCAACAGGAGGCCCGTGGTGTCCTGGTCGAGCCGCCCGACCGCCTGCACGCCCTGCACCGCAGCCTTCTGGGGCCGCATGCGCAGTGGAGACGGCAACAGCGTGTAGATGCTAGGATAGGTTGAGGGCTTTTGCGAGCACTCGGTACCAGAAGGCTTGTGCAGCATCAAGTAGGCTTTTTCATGGAACGGCCAATCGACGCCCTGCACCCGGAAACGCAGCCCGGTTGCAGACACCTCCATGGCGGGCTCGGTGCAGGGCACGGGAGCAGCAAGGGCATTGCCCGGATCAAAAATCTGCACCAGACCCTGCTGCACCAAACCGGCGCAGACGCGGCGGGTGCCAAAGCCTTGCGAATAGAGAACCTCCTGCAATTGCATGCGGTCAATGATAGACAAGGCTCGGCAGGCCCGCGGTCGTCGCCAACGGGTGTCTCAGTTCGGCACGCCCTTGGGCAGGGTTAAACCCTTTTTCGCCATCACGTCCCGCAAACGGTCCGGGTAGTCACTGATGATGCCGTCCACACCCCAGTCGATCAGGCGCTCCATCTGCAACTTGTCGTTCACCGTCCAGGGAATGACCTGCAGCCCCAGGGCCTGTGCCTGCCTGAGCAGCTCCGAAGTGAGGTTGCCGAAAAACGGGGCCCAGGTCACAGCGTTCGCCTTGCCTGCAGCCGCCCGGACCATCCGCGGCACGGAACCGTCGAAGTCCTTGAGCATGTGGCCGGCGGTCCAGAGGACATCCCTGGTGTTGTCCATGCCTGCGGACTCGACTGTCAGGTACACGGTGCGGACCTGTGGCTCCAGCTGTTGCAGCAGTGCCAGCGTGCGCCAGTCGAAACTCTGCACCATCACGCGCTGGACCATGCCGGCGTCGCGGATCACCCCCAGCAGAGTTTTCACAAAGGCGTCAGGCGGCGGCGTGTTGGCGGGATTGCGCGGGTCAATCTTGGTCTCGATGGCAAAGCGGATATCCGTCGCCCCCGCGTCCTGGACCAGCTTGAATAGCGACGCGAGCGTGGGCATCCGGGTTCCATCGCGTGCCTGCTGCTCCGGGAAGCCGTGTCCGTACGGATGCGCCGGGTTGAGCCGCCCGACGTCGTAGGCCTGCAGTTGGGCCAGCGTCAAGTTATGGATCAGCGGACCGGGCCGGCTCAACCAGTCGCCCCGGGCGTCGCGCGTCAATGCCGGATTGAGCGCAGGGTCGTGCGTGATGACCGCGACGCCGTCCGCCGTGATCGCAATGTCGAGCTCCAGCGTCGTCACGCCCATGCGGATGGCATGCTCGAACGACACCAGCGTATTCTCCGGCCGCAGGCCGCGACCACCGCGGTGGGCCTGCAGATCAAACGCCTGTGCGTACGGGGCCACCGCAAGGCATGCGGCAAACAACCCGGGACGCATGACGCCGCGCAGCAGATGCAACCAGCCCAGCAGGAAACTCGACATGGCGCGAGCCGGTTCTTGCTGGATGCGACTCAAGCCGATTTCACGGCCCGCGCCGTCACCCATGCATCCGGCCCCCAGGGAGTCACCGGCTCACCACCTTCGGTACGGAAACGCTCGGGCAGGTCCTCCACCATCTGCCAGGTGGCCGACAGACGGCCAAACCCGACACACAGGGCACAGACCGAACCAAGTTCGACCATCTCCAACTCGTTGAAGTGCACTGCAAGCTGCGCATACAAGGCGTCATCGATCGCCAGGTGGTTGGTCGCCAGCAGATCGGCAAATCGCAATGCCACACGTTCGGCGGCCGTGAGGTCGGGCGCTTCTTGCGGCCGCTCGAGCGCACACACCAGGGTTTCCGTCACGCCGTCATCGACGGCATCTGCATAACGCATCGCCATGCAGCTGCGACA
>JANOUM010000093.1:0-1850 GCA_031416855.1 Rhodoferax sp.
CAAGCTGGGTGTTCCGTCCGGCAAGGACATCAGTGTCTTGATCGCGCGTATCGACGAGCTCAACCTGAGCGTGCAAAAACTCTCCCGCGCCGCGCCTTCCGCTGCCAAGCCGGCGACGCCGCGCAAGGCCGCAGCGAACAAGAGCCCCGCAGCCAAGGTGCCCAGGGCTGCGGCAAAACCCGCCTCCACAGGCGCCGCAAAACCAGCGGCCAAGCGCAGCCCGGCGCGCAAGTCCACCTGACCGGAACCCTTCGGGTGAACCCTGCCCGCATGGCCCCGCCAACCTCGATCCCAGGCGCTTCGGCGCCTTTTTTTGATCCTGCGCAACGCAGCTGCCGGTCACCACACGGGTGCTGCAACGCAGCAATGAATTCCCCGCCCCAGCGCCTCTACACTCCATTGCCATGAACCGGACCAAAACCCAGGCGAGCCGGCCACGCATCGCACTCGCCCTTGCTGGCGGCGGGCCCCTCGGGGCCATCTACGAAATTGGCGTCCTGTGCGCGCTGGAAGAATCCCTCATTGGTCTAGACCTGAGCCAACTCGACCACTATGTGGGAGTGTCCGCCGGCGGGTTCATCGCTGCCGGGCTGGCCAATGGCATGCGCCCGCGCGCCTTGTGTGCATCCTTCATCGAAAACGACGACACCACCTCGGGAATCTTCGATCCGTCCTGGCTGATGGTGCCGGCCTACGATGAGTTCGCGCGGCGCAGCATCATGCTGCCCGGCCTGCTCGGCACTGCGTTGTGGCACCTCACTTTCGGGCGCAGACCGCTGACCCAGGTGCTGGAGCGCCTCGGCGCCGTGCTGCCCACGGGTGTGTTCTCCAACCGCCAGATCCACACCCAACTGGCGCGGCTGTTCGCACAGAACGGGTTCACCAACGACTTCCGGCAGTTGAAGACGCGCCTGACCCTGGTGGCTACCAACCTTGATACCGGCGAAGCCGCCCCGTTCGGGCAGCCGGGCTGGGACCACATTCCGATCTCGCGTGCGGTACAGGCCAGTTCGGCGCTGCCGGGCCTGTTCCCGCCGGTGGAGATCGACGACCAGTTCTATGTCGACGGTGCGCTCAAGAAGACGATGCACGCCTCGGTGGCCCTGGACCAGGGCGTCGACCTCATGTTCTGCCTCAATCCCCTGGTGCCATTCGACGCCACGCTCCCCTTGTCGCCCAAGGTGATGCAACGCGGAGTGGCGCCGGAGCTGCGCAAGATCCCGAAGATCGTCGACGGCGGGCTGCCCTCCGTGCTGAGCCAGACCTTCCGCTCGATGATCCATTCGCGCATGGAACTCGGCATGAAGAACTACGAGCGCGCCTACCCCGACACCGACATCGTCCTGATCGAGCCTGACCACCGCGACCCGGAGCTCTACCTCGCCAACACCTTCGGTTATTCACGGCGCCGCTATCTGGCCGAACATGCCTACCAGCAGACGCGCCAGATGCTGCGCTCGCGCAAGACCCTGCTCTCGGTCAAACTGAATCGCCATGGCATCCACCTGAACCACCGGGCGCTGGACAACCCGAAGGCGCATCTGTGTGCGCCACCCCGGGCACCGACGGAAATCGGTCGCGCCATCGCGTCGCTGCAGGAGGTGATGGACGACCTCGGCCACTTCGCCAGACACGCGGCGCACGCGCGCTGATGCCGCCATGGTCAAGAAGGCGCCCCGCCGCACTGCCGAGCGCATCCTCGAGGTCGCGCTCGAACTTTTCAACCGGTTCGGTGAACCCAATGTGTCGACCACGCTGATCTCGGCCGGACTCAACATCAGCCCCGGCAACCTGTATTACCACTACCCGGCCAAGGACGAACTGATCAATTCGTTGTTCGACCGCTTCGA
>JANOUM010000094.1:0-1909 GCA_031416855.1 Rhodoferax sp.
GGCCTCCTCGCCCAGCACGGCGTCGCCCGGGAACCGCGCTGCGATCTGCTCGCGCACGAACTGCTCCACCGCGCCATCGGTGACGGTCAGGTAATCCTGCTGGCCCTTGAGCGAATAGGCGGGCCGGTCGGGCGCGTTGAACGCGCTGCGCATCATGTCGCCGGCGGCGCGCACGATCTGTTCGATCGAGGTCATCAGTTCCGTCATGGGGTTCCTTGTCGTGGTGTCTTGCGGTGTGTCAGCGCAGCATCCATTCGTGCGCCGGGTCATTGCGAAACACCCACAGCCGGTTCGGGCCGGCCATGACGTTGAGGTAATACAGGTCATAACCATGCGGCGCCACGACCGGATGGTAACCGCGCGGCACCATCACCACGTCATGGTCCTCGACCGCGCAGGATTCGTCCAGGCTGCGGTCGTCGGTGTAGACGCGCTGGAACGCAAATCCCTGCGGCGGGTTGAGGCGGTGGTAGTAGGTTTCTTCGAGCTGCGTCTCGGTGGGGGGCATCTCGCTGTCGTGCTTGTGCGGCGGGTAACTCGATGCATGCCCGCCCGGCGTGATCACCTCCACCACCAGCAGGTGGGCGGCACCGGCGTCGTCGTGCGGCAGGATGTCGCACACATAGCGGGTATTGCTGCCCTTGCCACGCACGCTGCGGCGCATGCCGGCCGAATCAATCATCCGGACCGGATGGGTCTGTCCGCCGGACGGCGCAAAACACAACGCCAGTTCGGCGGGTCGCTGCGCAGTGATGGCAACGGACTGATCCGCAGGCACATACACCGCTGCCGGCGAGACCGGGTCGAACACGCTGTCACGCGTGCCCAGGCCAGAGAATGTCCGGCCACCCACCGCGACGTCGACCGTGCCGCTGAGCACGACGATGCAGAGTTCGCGTTCGCCCGTGGTGACCGACTCCGTCTCGCCGGTTCCCAGGCGAATCGCCCGGAACCCCACATAACGCCAGCCGGCGCGCTCCGGTGTCACGTTGACGATCTCGCGGCCTTGTGCGGCGGCCTTGGCAAGCAGGTGGCTGGTCATGTCAGTTTTCTCTCGTGTGGGGCTGGGGTCAGGTCTTGCCTTTTGCCCTTTCCGCCGATGAATTCGTAGCTTGCCGCTAGGGCAAATGGCAAGACCTGACCCCATGTCAACGCCATGTCAACGACCTGTTCCCAGGTCGATCCGATCCACGATGCCGCGCAGCGTCTTGTAGCCCATGCTGGCGTAGCGGTAACTCGGCGCCACGGCCGGATCTTGCTCGGCCTCCACCACCAGCCAACCCTGGTACGCGGCACGGTGCAGCGTGGACAACACGGCGTCGTAATCGATCACACCGTCGCCCGGTACGGTGAAGGTGCCGTTGAGCACGCCGGTCAGGAAGCTCCATCCGTCGTTGCGCGCCTGCGCGATCACCTGGGGGCGCACGTCCTTGCAGTGCACATGCACCACCCGCGCCACATGTTTTTGCAAAAGCGCCACCACATCAGTCGCGCCACCGTACCAGGCATGGCCGGTGTCGAACAGCAGGCCCACATTGTCACTGTCGGTGGCAGCCATCAGCTGGTCGATGTCGTCGGGCGACTCTACATACGCCCCCATGTGGTGGTGGTAGGCCAGGGTGATGCCGTAACAGGATTGCAGATGCGCGCCGAAGATGTTCAGGCGCTCGCCATAGGCCTTCCATTGGGCCAGTTCGTTGAAACGCGGTCGCCGTGCCAGCGGCGTGTCGATCTGGCCCTGGATGGTGCCGGCGCATTCACCGTAGACCACCACGCGGGCGCCGTTGTACTGCAACTTGCGCATGTGCTCGCGGCAGCGTTCGATTTCTGCGTCGACCGAGTCCTCCGCCAGAAAGCCGGAGTACCAGCCCGAGACGCAGGCCAGTCCGAATTCAGCCAACTTGGCTTT
>JANOUM010000095.1:0-15850 GCA_031416855.1 Rhodoferax sp.
ACTGGAGATGGTGGGCCTGGGCGCGCCCGCCAAGGTGCTTCGCGTGATGGAGGCGCTGGCCCAGAAGTTCGTGCAGCGACCCGAACTGTGCAGCGACGATGCGGCGAACAAGGTCGAGCGCGCCAGCTTTGCGCTGACCGAGTACCTCGAAGGCGTGCTCAAGGGGAAAACGGCGTCGCCGGTCGCGTTGTTTCCGCAATACCGCGACGTGCTCGAACTCGTGGGCGGGGACCGGGTTCATCCGGCTGACCTGTGGCCGGTCGAGTGGCGCTGGACCGAGGTCCCGCTTCCCGCCGGCGTCGGCCCGCTGGCCTATGGGACGGCTGTGCGGGCAAGAGTCGACCAGGCGGTGCTCAAGGTGGTGCGTACCGGCGATGTGCAGGCCGCACACACCATGACCGACATCAGCCTGGGCCTGGCGGCGAATTCCAGCCCGATGGAGCCGCGTGTGTTCTGGTCGCTGGCTGCCGCGTTCTTCGAGGCGGTGGGCCACGGGTTATGCCCGCTGGACGTGTACGTCAAACGGACGGCCTCGCGCATCATCGCCCAGTACACCACGCTGGCACGCGGTGAACCCGCTGTGGTCGACCGGCTGGCGCAGGACCTGCTCTTTTATTGTTCCCAGGCAGTGCCAGCTGCTACGCAGCAGGTGCCTGCCGTGGTGGCTGCGCGCGATGCGTACGGCCTGAAGCAGGTCAAGGCGGTCGATTACGCGACGCCGCAATTCGGCCGTTTTGACCCCGCCTTGCTGGTGCAGGCCCGCAAGCGTATTGCGTCCGCCACCGAGACCTGGGCCGCACTGGCCGGTGGCGACACCAACCGTTTGAAGGCCGCATCGGACCAGTTCGCCGGTGTGGCCGATTCGATGGTCAAGCTGCACCCCGAAAGCGCTGAGCTGGCCCGTGCGCTGACGCGCACCATCGAGGCCACGGTGCGCGCCGGGGAACAGCCGACGGCGCCGGTCGCCATGGAGGTTGCCACCGCCGTGCTCTACCTCGAAGCGGCCTACGAGGACCTGGACCCGACCGAGTCCAGCATGGCCGAACGCAGTTTGCGCCTGGCCCAGCGGCTGGAGCAGGTCGCGGCAGGCGCGCAGCCCGAGCCGCTGGAAGCCTGGATGGAGGAGTTGTACCGTCGCGTCAGTGATCGCCAGACGATGGGCAGCGTGGTCGACGAGTTGCGCACCACCCTCGGCCATGTCGAGAAGTCCCTGGACCAGTTCTTCCGCAGTCCCCAGGACCGCGTGCCCCTGCATGAGGTGCCGAGCCAGTTGGCGCAGATGCGCGGCGTTTTCTCGGTGCTGGGACTGGACCAGGCGTCCCTGGCGGCGCTTCGCATGCGCGACAGCGTAGAGAAATTCCTGGTCGACGAGATCGGCGCACGGGGTTCGAATACCGAAGTGTTCGAGAAGCTCGGCAACAGCCTGGGCGCGATGGGTTTTCTGATCGACATGCTCAGCTACCAGCGCGCGCTGGCCAAGAAGCTGTTCCTCTACGACGAAGATACCGGTGAGTTCCGGCCGGTCATGGGGCGCGAGCAAGTCGCGCCGGAACAGCCCGCGCCGATCGCGGCAGAACCCGTTGCCGACGTTGCGGCCATGCCTGCGGCGCCTGATGTGCCCGCTGCGATGGCACCTTCTGCGGTCGGACTGGCGCCTGCCGATGCAGTGCCGCAACCGGTGCTTGCACCGGTGCCGACTCCAGTCCCGGTTCTGGCGCCGGTCGTGGCAATGGCCGAGCAGCTCGATGAGGACGACGCGGAAATGCGCGAAATCTTCCTCGAAGAGGCACGCGAGGTGGTGCAGACCGGTCGGCAGGCGCTCGAGGCCCTGGGGGCCGACCCGGGTGATCTGGGTGAAGGAACCACATTGCGCCGCGCGTTCCACACCCTCAAGGGAAGTTCGCGCATGGTTGGGCTGATGGAGTTCGGTGAAGCGGCCTGGGCCATGGAGCAACTGGCCAATACATGGCTGGCCGAACAGAATCCCGCCGGCAGTGACCTGTTGGCCCTGGCTGACGACGCGATGCAGCAGCTGACCCAATGGGTCGAAGACATCGCCTCCGGAGCCAGCACGCCATGGTCGGCCCAGACCTTCCGCAAGGCCGCCGACGCGATGCGGCAGGACAACCAGCGGATCGCGCTGCCCTGGCCCGGTGCATCGGCCGTGCCGGTGGCTCGCGCCGCCGACCCGGCGGCAGAACCGGTGGGTGTCCAAGCGCAGGCGCCGCTGATGGCGGCCGAGGTGCCGCCAGCCGCCGTGCCCGAGTTGGTGTTGGAACCTGCCGCCCTGGCCGACGAGGCCGCGCCAGCAGTTGAAGCCTTGACACCGGTGGCCGAAGAACGGGTCGCGGTGGTCGAAGCGCAGGCTCCGGTCATCGTGGAACCCGAGGTCCCGGCGGCGCCGCCACAACCGGTGCCCGAAGTGGCTCCCGCTGTGCGACCCGATTTCGACTCGACCGAGATGTTCGATCTGTCGGTGCTTCCCCCCGAGCCGGTGCGGGCCGATTTCGAGTCGACCGAGATGTTCGACCTGGCGGCGGTGCCGCCCGAAGCGGCACGCCCGGAGTTCGTTGCCACGCACACCTTTGACCCCGGCCGGACACCGCCCACGAACACGCAGCAACCCGTGACGCTGGACCTTGGCGACTTCGACTTCGACTTCGGCGACCTGGCGCCGGTCGGAGCGGTCGCGCAGCCGGCAGCAACTGTCGTGCCTGAAGCCGTGGAGCCGCCGGACGACGACCAGATCAAGGTCATCGGCAAGCTGCGCATCGGCATTCCGCTGTACAACGTCTACCTCAACGAGGCCGACGAGTGGTCGCGTCACCTGTTGACCGAACTCAGCGAATGGGAACTCGAGCTCGACAAGCCCTTGCAGGATTCCACGGTGGGCCTGGCGCACTCGCTGGCGGGCAGCTCCGGCACGGTGGGTTTCATGGCCATGGCGGATATCTCCCGGGCTCTGGAGCACGCCTTGCAGCATGTGCAGCTGCACGGGCAGTCGCGGCCCGGACACGCGCGGGTATTCCACCAGGTGGCCGAGGAGATCCGCCGTCTGCTGCACCAGTTTGCCGCCGGCTTCCTGAAGGAGCCCGATCCCGCGTTGCGCAGCGCCTTGCAGGACATCCTGGAGACCGAATTCGCCAGCGCCGATGTCGACCTGGTCGAACCACTATCCTTCGATGACTTGGTGACGGAGCCGCCCGGCACGGTGCTCGAGCCGGCCGTGCCGGAGCGGGTGGCAGTCGCGCCTCGGCCCCCGGCAGCTGCGGAGCCCCCGCATGCGGCGGTCTCGCGCCTGGAGCCGCAGTTTGCCGCTGGTGCGGCGCCGTTGCTCGCGCCCGCCGACGAGGTGATCGACATCCTGGACGCGCTCGACCCCGACCTGTTCCCGATCTTCGAGGAAGAGGCCGACGATCTGTTCCCGCCGCTCGGTAGCGCCTTGCGCCAGTGGGCGTCGCGGCCCGAGAACCTGGGCGCGCGCAACGAAGCCCTGCGGGTGCTGCACACACTCAAGGGCAGCGCGCGGCTGGCCGGTGCGATGCGCCTGGGCGAAATGACACACCGCCTGGAGTCGGCCATCGAGTCGCTGGGCTCCGAGTCGCTGCAAGGCAGCCAGGTCGAGCCGATGCTGGCGCGTTTCGACGTGCTGCAATCGATCTTCGATGGCTTGCGCCGCGTGTCGCACCAGGTCCCGGAAGCGCTGGCGCCAACGGCCGCACCCACCGCCGCTGTCGCGGCGGTGGCGGCGCCGGATGGCGTGTCCAAACCGGTGGTGCAGGCCCTTCCGGACCGCCGCACACAGAGCCGCTCGGCCAGTGCCCTGGTGCCGGCTCGCCCGGCAGCCAGCCAGAGTGTGCGGGTGGCGGCGGTATTGCTGGACCGGCTGGTCAACCAGGCTGGCGAGGTCATCATCACGCGGGCGCGACTGGATGGCCGGCTGGGCCAGCTGCGCGCCTCGCTCAAGGAACTCGGTGGCAACCTGGACCGCCTGCGCCATCAGTTGCGCGAGATCGAGGTGCAATCGGAATCGCAGATGCAGTCGCGCATGGCGCAGGCCAAGGACCACGCGCAGGACTTCGATCCGCTCGAATTCGACCGCTTCACGCGCGTGCAGGAACTCACCCGCATCATGGCCGAGTCGGTCGCCGACGTGGCTACGGTGCAGCGCAACCTGCAGCGCACGATGGAGAGCACCGAGGACGACCTGATCGCGCAAGCACGCCAGGCGCGCGA
This sequence comes from Rhodoferax sp., assembly GCA_031416855.1. GTDB lineage: Bacteria > Pseudomonadota > Gammaproteobacteria > Burkholderiales > Burkholderiaceae_C > CAISIP01. The sequence continues at coordinate 4,237 of JANOUM010000095.1, forward strand.
GCTGCAGCGCGACCTGCTGCGCACCCGCATGGTCGAGTTCGAGGGCATTTCGGAACGCTTGTACGGCGTGGTGCGCCAAGCGGCCAAAGACATCGGCAAGCAGGTCAAGCTCGACATCGTCGGCGGGTCGATGGATCTGGACCGCAGTGTGCTGGAGCGCATGGCCCCGGCCTTCGAACACATGCTGCGCAACTCGGTGGTGCATGGTATCGAGGAGCCCCAGGTGCGCATCGCCGCGGGCAAGCCGCCGGCTGGCACGATTACGGTCGAGCTCACGCAGGAAGGCAACGATGTGTCGGTCGAGTTCAGCGACGACGGTGCCGGGCTGAACCTGCAGCGCATCCGTGACAAGGCGCTTGCCAATGGGCTGATCCCGGCCGGTGCCGAACTCGGTGACGGCGACCTGGCCAACCTGATCTTCGCGCCCGGCTTCTCCACCGCCGAGCGTGTCACCGAACTTGCCGGCCGCGGTGTCGGTCTCGATGTGGTGCGTACCGAGGTCAACGCGCTGGGTGGGCGGATCGAGACTTCCACCGCCCCCGGGCAGGGGACCTCGTTCAAGCTCGTCGTGCCCCTGACCACGGCGGTCACGCAAGTGGTGATGCTGCGCCTGGGTGAACTGGCGGTCGGCGTGCCGTCCAACCTGGTGGAGGTGGTCAAGCGGGTGACCGCCCAGGAGGTCGAACAGGCCTACCGGACCAACAGCTTCACCCACGCCGGCGAGCAGATCCCGTTCTACTGGGCCGGCGCCTTGCTGCAGTCATCGGCGCTGAGTGCCGAGCCGGCCCAGAAGCACCTGCCGGTGGTGGTGTTCCGCAGCGCGGGTCGCCGCGTCGCCGCGCATGTGGACGAGGTGCTGGGCAATCAGGAGGTGGTGGTCAAGAACCTCGGGCCGCAACTATCGCGCGTGCCTGGCCTGACCGGCATGTCGGTGCTGGCCTCCGGTGCGGTGGTGCTGATCTACAACCCGGTGGCACTGGCGACCATCTACGGTGAAAAGGCCTTGCAGATGGAACTGGAGGCGCGTCGCGCGCCCGAGACGCCGTCGACCTTCGGGGCCGCGGCGAACCAGCCGCTGGCCCCTGCGCTGGGTATGGTGCAGACGCCATTGATCCTGGTCGTGGACGATTCCATCACCGTGCGCCGGGTCACGCAGCGCCTGCTCAAGCGCGAGGGGTACCGGGTGGGGCTGGCCGCCGATGGCCTGCAGGCCCTGGAGCGACTGCAGGACGAACTGCCGACGGTGGTGCTGTCGGACATCGAGATGCCACGCATGGACGGCTTCGACCTGGCGCGCAACATCCGGGGCGACACCCGCCTGCGCAACCTGCCGATCATCATGATCACTTCGCGCATCGCCGAGAAACACCGCGAGCACGCGCGTGAACTGGGTGTGGACCACTACCTTGGCAAACCCTACTCCGAAGAGGAACTATTGGACCTGATCCGCCACTACTGCGCCTTGCCCCTGGCCGAGGGGGATGCGCCCGAGGCCTTGCGGACCACGGAATAACGCGCCATCGTGAGTGCCCGCGCGGCGTCATGGGCCACGATGGGGTTGGGGTAGTTCCTGCCCAGGGCCACACCGGCCGACTGCAATTCCAGCGCGGTGCACAACCACGGCGCATGGATCGACTCTGTGGGCAGCCGGGCCAATTGCGGCAGGTAACGCCGGATGAACTTCCCCTGGGGATCGAACTTCTCGCTCTGGCTGATGGGGTTGAAGATCCGGAAATACGGCTGCGCATCGCAACCGCTCGACGCTACCCACTGCCAGCCGCCATTGTTGGCCGACAAGTCGAAATCGTTGAGGTGTTCGGCGAAGTATTTCTCGCCCCAGCGCCAGTCGATGCCGAGGTCCTTGACCAGAAAACTCGCAGCCACCATGCGCAGGCGGTTGTGCATGTAACCGCTCTGGTTGATCTGCGCCATGGCGGCATCCACCAGCGGGTAACCGGTGCGGCCCTCGCACCAGGCCTTGAACAGCTTGTGGGCGAGTGGGCCATGTTCCCACTGGATCGCGTTGTACTCGGGCTTGAAGGCCGCGTCTGCCACATGCGGGAAGTTGGCCAGGATCTGGAAATAGAACTCCCGCCACACCAGTTCGCTGAGCCACACCGCCGCACCGGCGCTGCCCTGGACCATGCGTTGCAGCGCGGTCGCGACAAGCCTGCGGATCGACACCGTGCCAAAACGCAGGTGCACCCCGAGGTAACTCGGCCCCTTGACCGCCGGGAAGTCACGTGTGGCATGGTAGTCGTCCATGCGCTCGAAGAACTCGGCAAACAATGCGCCGGCGCCGCGCGCACCGGTGGGGATGTGCAGTTCATGCAGGTTGGTGGGCCGGAAGCCGAGTTGCTCCAGAGTGAGCACTTCCTGGCGCATTGCCGCCGGCCGCGCCGCAAGCTGGCCGGGCAGCGGCGTGCAGTCGTGGTCGGGCATGGGCGCGCCGCCCACCCGCGCCAGCCAGGCGTTCTTGTAGGGCGTGAAGACGGTATAGGGGGTGCCGGCCTTGGTGAGCAGTTCACGCCCCTCCAGCACCACGTGGTCCTTGACCATGTGCAGCGCCACGCCGGCCGCCGCCAGCGCACCCAGCACCTTGCGGTCGCGAGCCAACGCCAGCGGTTCGTAGTCATGGGCCGCAAACACCGCCTGTACACCCAGCGTGCGGGCGAGCGACACGATCTCCTCGCTGGCGTGCCCGTGGCGCACCACCAGGCCCGCGTCCGGCTGGCCACCGGCTGCGCGCAACTGCGCATCCAGCTCCACCAGGGACTCGCGGATGAACTCCACCCGGCGATCCACGCGGGGCAGGGGATCGAGGATGTCGCGGTCGAACACGAAGGCGCAATACACCCGCTGGCAGGAGCGCAGGGCGCGCCACAGCGCGACGTTGTCGTCGATGCGCAGGTCGCGGCGGAACCACACCAGGCCGCTGGCAAATTCTTTTCCCATCTTGACCGCTAAAATTCCGTCATGCCTGGCGATTTTGCTCCTATCAACCTCACGAATCATTTTTTGATCGCGATGCCGGGGCTGGAGGATGCGGCATTCTCCCGCAGTGTTGTCTATGTCTGCGAGCACAGCGAACGCGGCGCGCTGGGATTGGTCATCAACAAGCCCAGCAACATCAATCTGAAGGTGCTGTTCGACAAGGTCGAATTGCCGCTGGGCCGCACCGACCTGTTGTTGTCCCCCGTGTTCCAGGGCGGGCCGGTGCAGGTGGACCGCGGTTTTGTGCTGCACGAACCGACCTTCGCGCAGAAGGACAAACCCGCCGAGTCGGTCTATGCCTCGACGATGTGCATCCCCGGCGGCCTGGAGATGACCACCTCCAAGGATGTGCTCGAAGCCCTGTCCACCGGTGCCGGGCCGCGCAAGGTGCTGGTGTTGCTGGGTTATTCGGCCTGGGGTGAGGGCCAACTGGAATCCGAGCTGGGCGACAACAGCTGGCTCACGGTGGACGCCGACAGCACGGTGATTTTCGACACCCCGGTGGAGCAACGCTACGACCGCGCACTGGGCCTGCTCGGTTTGCAGGTGTGGATGTTGTCCCCGCAGGCGGGCCATGCCTGAGGCCACGGCCACAGATGTGCCGGCGCAGCTGCAATCCTTCCTGGCGCTGGATTTCGGCCTCAAGCGCACTGGCGTGGCGGTGGGCAACCGCCTGTTGCGCACCGCGCAGGGCCTTCCCACCATCCAGGCGCAAGGGGACGCGCGCTTTGCGCAGGTACGCAAGCGCCTGGACGAGTGGCAACCGCACGCACTGGTGGTCGGCGTACCCTTCCATCCCGACGGGGCCGAGCATGAGAACACCCGGCTTGCGCGCAAGTTCGCGCGAGCGCTGCGTGGGCGTTTCGGCCTGCCGGTGTTCGAGGTGGACGAGCGCTACAGCACCACCGAGGCGCTGTCAAACGGCGCCCGCGACGCCGATGCCGGCGCGGCCTGCATCATCCTGGAGCAATTCCTGAGGAATATCGCGTGACCGACACACCGGGCCATCTGGTCCTCGATGCCGAAGCCCTGTACCGCGAGCTGCTGCGCGGTGTGGGCCAGCTGTGCAGCACCGATACCCGCCTGGTGGGCATCACCTCCGGTGGGGCCTGGCTGGCCGAGCGCCTGCAGGCCGACCTGAAGTTCGCCGGCCGGCACGGCGTGATCTCCTCGGCCATGCACCGCGACGATTTCGCCCAGCGTGGCCTGGCGAACGCCGAGCCGACACGCCTGCCCTTTGACGTGAACGGCGCACGCATCATCATCCTGGACGACGTGTTGTACACCGGGCGCACGATCCGCGCTGTCATCAACGAGCTGTTCGACTACGGCCGACCGGCGATCGTGCAGCTGGCGGTGCTGGTCGATCGTGGCGGGCGGGAATTGCCGATCCAGGCCGATTTTGCGGCAGCTCGGGTGGTCGTCGCGTCCGCGCAATCGCTGCACCTGCAGCGCGACCCGGCGGGTATGTTTTCCTTTTCTGTCGAGACCATCCGGTGAAGAATCCGCAACTCAACCGGCACGGCGAGCTGGTGCACCTGCTGTCGATCGAGGGCCTGCCCAGGAACATCCTGACCCAGGTGCTGGATACGGCGGCGAGTTTCGTCAGCGTCAACGACCGCGAGGTCAAGAAAGTGCCGCTGCTGCGCGGGCGCAGCGTGTTCAACCTGTTCTTCGAAAACTCCACCCGCACCCGTACCACCTTCGAGATTGCTGCCACGCGCCTGAGCGCCGACGTGATCAACCTGGACATCGCGCGTTCGTCCGCGTCCAAGGGCGAGTCGCTGCTTGACACGATCTCCAACCTCAGCGCCATGGCGGCCGACATCTTCGTGGTGCGGCACAGCGAGTCCGGTGCGCCCTACCTGATCGCGCAGCATGTGGCGCCGCATGTGCATGTGATCAACGCCGGCGACGGACGCCATGCGCACCCGACGCAGGGGCTGCTCGACATGTTCACCATCCGCCACTACAAGCAGGATTTTTCCAACCTCACGGTGGCCATCGTGGGCGACGTGCTGCATTCGCGCGTGGCACGTTCCGACATCCACGCGCTCACCACGCTGGGCTGCGCCGAGGTGCGGGTGGTCGGTCCCAAGACCCTGGTGCCGGCCGACATGGCGCAGATGGGCGTGCGCGTGTGCCATTCGCTCGAGGAGGGGATCAAGGACTGTGACGTGGTCATCATGCTGCGCCTGCAGAACGAACGCATGAGTGGTGCGCTGCTGCCCTCGGCGCAGGAGTTCTTCATGCGCTACGGGCTGACCGAAGAGAAGCTGCGACTCGCCAAACCCGACGCCATCGTCATGCACCCGGGCCCGATCAACCGCGGCGTCGAGATCGACTCGGCAGTGGTCGACGGCAAGCAGAGTGTGATCCTGCCGCAGGTCACATTCGGCATCGCGGTGCGCATGGCGGTGATGGGCATCGTGGCCGGAAACGAGGCATGAGCCGATGACGACACTCCTGATCCAGGGCGGGCGGGTGATCGACCCGGCCAGTGGTTTCGACCAGACCACCGACGTGTTGGTGGCCGACGGGCGCGTGGTCGCAATCGGTCCCGCGGGCGCTGGTGCGGCCGACCGCGTGATCGACGCCAGCGGGTGCATCGTGGCCCCAGGCCTGGTCGACCTGGCGGTGCGTCTGCGTGAACCCGGCCACGAACACGCCCGCATGCTCGAATCCGAGATGGCCGCCGCGGTAGCTGGCGGCGTCACCAGCCTGGTTTGTCCGCCCGACACCGATCCGGTGCTGGACGAACCCGGCCTGGTGGAGATGCTCAAATACCGCGCCGAAAAGCTGCAACAGTCCCGGGTGTTCCCGCTGGGCGCGCTCACGCGCGGCCTGGCCGGCGAGGTGCTGACCGAAATGGTCAAGCTCACGCAGGCCGGTTGTGTCGGTTTCAGCCAGGCCGAGGTGCCGCTGCGCAACACCCAGGTGTTGCTGCGCGCACTGCAATATGCCAGCACCTTCGGTTACGCGGTGTGGCTGCGTCCGCAGGACCGCGACCTGGGTACCGGCGTGGCGGCCAGCGGTCCGCTGGCCACGCGCATGGGGCTTAGCGGCATACCGGTGGCGGCCGAGACCATCGCCGTGCACACCATCGTGGAACTGATGCGTTCCACCAGCGCGCGGGTGCACCTGTGCCGCCTCAGCAGCGCGGCGGGCATCGCCCTGGTGCGCCAGGCCAAGGCGGAAGGCCTGCCGCTGAGCTGCGACGTGAGCATCAACTCGCTGCACCTGACCGACATCGACATCGGGTATTTCGAGAGCCGCGCGCGCCTCAACCCGCCGCTGCGCCAGCAGCGTGACCGCGACGCCCTCCGTGCGGCCCTGGCCGACGGCACCGTCGACGCCCTGGTGTCCGACCACACGCCGGTGGACGAAGACGGCAAGACGCTGCCTTTTGCCGAAAGCGAGCCTGGAGCGACCGGTGTCGAGCTGTTGTTGTCGCTGGCATTGAAGTGGGCGACGGAGGATGGTGTCGGCCTGGTCCGGGCGCTGCAGGTGTTGACCAGCGCACCGGCCCGAATTCTAGGTGCCCAGGCGCATGCCGGTGCCGGCCGCGTAAGCGTCGGCGCTATGGCCGATCTGTGCGTGTTCGACTCTGCAGCCGCATGGACCGTGGCCGGGCAGCAACTGCGCAGCCAGGGCAAGCACACACCCTTCTCGGGTTACGAACTGCCGGGCCGGGTGCGCTGCACCGTGGTGGGCGGGCAGGTCGCGTTCGACGGGTGACAAGAGCGCGTGCCCTGCGGCGCGCCTGCGGCGTGCTGTTCCATATCCTCGCGGGACTGTGCCAGATCGTGCTGCGCTTTCCCCGGCTGGCGCAGGCGCAGCGCGATCTGCGGGTGCAGGCCTGGGCCAGTGAAATGCTCCAGCATGTGGGCGTTGAACTGCGCGTCTGCGGGCCGGTGCCTGTGACCGGCCCCCTGCTGCTGGTGGCCAACCATATTTCCTGGCTCGACATCGTGGTGCTGCATGCCGCACACCATTGTCGTTTTGTGTCCAAGGCCGACGTGCGGCGCTGGCCCCTGATCGGCACCCTGGCCACCGGTGCCGGCACCCTGTACATCCAGCGCGAATCACGCCGCGATGCGTTGCGCGTGGTGCACCACATGGCGCAGGCGCTGCAGGATGGCGACATCCTCGCTGTGTTCCCAGAGGGAACGACGGGCGACGGCAACGGCCTGTTGCCATTTCACGCCAACCTGTTCCAGGCCGCGATCACGGCCCAGGCACCGGTGCAGCCAGTGGCATTGCGGTATGTAGACGTCGCCACCGGCGCCAACAGCCGGGCCATCACCTACATCGACGACGAAACACTGCTGGGCTCGATCTGGCGCACGTTGAGCGCCGAGAAGGTGCGGGCGGACGTGGTGTTTGGTGAACCGCAGACCTCCGATGGGCGGGATCGGCGTGACTGGGCGGGTGATTTGCGCAGCACAATAGAGGCGCTGCGACGGATCTGACCGCAGGCAGACCCTGTGCCATCAGCACAAACTTCGGTGCGACGCCGACCAGAAGAAGCAAAGGGTTCAGGCCGTAGCACGCGCGATCTGAGTTTTGTTATTGGGCGTCATTGCGGCGACACTCGCGCGCGCTTCTCTGCCATGCGCGTTTGCCAGCCAGGGCCCGTAGAGCGCCATTTCTGGATGACGTCTTCAGGCAACCGAATTGAAATCAGCCTCTTTGGATTTTCTGTGCGTGGCCGACCACCCCTGTTGACTTTGCCCCGACTGAGCATTTCCTCTGTCAGTTCCGGCAGATCCTGGTACTCATCTGGTTGGATGGCGTGCGCGGCCACTTTTGCGAGATCAGATCCCAAGGAGTGGTGCGATGCGCGCTTGCTCGCGGTCATTGGTTTTCCTCATGCTGAAGACGTGGCGATCCGCGCCACGCGGGGTGTAACCGACGACCACCATTCGATCACGGAGCATGCCGAAGCAAATGACCCGCTTCTCACCGTAGTCCTTGCGTACATCCTCCGTCTTGAAGTAGACAGCGCCAAACACTATCCTTTGTCCTCAGGCAGTAACTTTGCGCAGCGTTCGCGGCGGGAGTTCTGTGAGTGCTGACAAGATCGCTGGTACAGCAGCCGCCAAGTCTTCGATGCGGTTGCTTCGAACGAGCACGATGAGTATCGATACGGGCAACGTAGCCAGATTCTGTTGGTACTCCATGCCTTTGTCGGCGGTCAGCAGCACGTCGAACTCATCGGCTGCGAGCGCAATAAGTTTGCCGTTTTTGATGCTGGCCCAGCCTCGGCGCTGAACGGTGACGGCCGTGTGCCCTGTTAACAGTGGGCCGAGGCGGCCGGGTACTGATTCGTCAAGCAGGATGTGCATCGAGCACGAGCGCCATCTTGGCGTCTTCGAGAACTTGAATTGCAAGTTCGCGACTTACAGTGGGGAAGTCCTGGAGGAAGACATCCAGAGAATCGCCTGCCTCCAGGTGTTCGAAGATGATGCGAACGGGTACCCGTGTGCCGATGAAAACGGGTGTTCCACCGAGGATCTCGGGGTCTGAAATGACGCGCGGGGACTTCATGGCGGGCTCCTGGCAAGCGCTCAGTTTACCGCCCCGATGAGGTTCTGGAGCGGATACGGACTGGTATGGTCGCGATCACCCTGCCAAAACTTCCCGGTTGCGGGCTGTGCGGCAAGGTTCCGATGACCCGGACGCTTGGTGCGACAGGAAAGCTGGCAAGAGATAGTCAATGAAGGTTTGCGGTTCTGGGTGAATGGACCGGTTGGGCCACAGAGTCTTGTTGCCTGTGCAGGGATCCCATTAACTCGCCCCGTTTGATTTTGGTCGGTTGTGGGCGTGCATCTGAAAGCAGCGAAGCACGCATTCGCCTTGGCTGCGCACTGGATGTTGGGCGCACTGAACCTCGACAACCACGTGTTGCCAGGGACACGCAAGTGCCCTTGTAGCGAAGCCGGTAGACACCGTGGCGCACCTCACCACTTGTTGCGCAACTCGCGCAGTCGTGTGAACACGGTGCGCGCATCCGGCTGCTCAGGCAGATCCGGGAACTGCTCACGCAGCTTTGCGATCACGCCCGCGCTGGTGAGCCGGAAAAACGCGTTGTGTTGTTTCTCCTGCGCCAGCGTGGTGACGATCGACGTGGCCGGGTCGTGGCCGCTCACCGTGGGCAGCAGCGCGCTGGCCGCCGCATTGTCCGGCTCGCGCGACAGCGTGAACTTCAGGTTGGTCTCGATGTAGTCATGCCCCGGGTAGACCTGTGTGTTGTCCGGCAGATTGACCAACTGGTCGGCGAAGGTGGCGTACAACATGCCGGTGTCGCCGCCGTTGTGTGTATTGCCGGCGCCGGCGTTGAACAGCGTGTCGCCTGAGAACAGCGCCGGCTGTTCGGTGTGCGAACGCAGGCAGATATGGCACATCGTATGGCCGGGCGTGTCCAGGCACTCCAGCTCGACCGTCTTGCCGATGCGGATGATGTCGCCAGCCTGCACGCCGCGATCCATGCCGGGGATAGTGCCGCCGGCCTTGTGGTGCGCGATCACCTTGGCGCCGGTGGCCGCCACCATGGCGGCGTTGCCCCCGGTGTGGTCATGGTGCTCGTGGGTATTGAGCAGCTGTGTGATCTGCCAGCCGCGCACCTTGGCCGCGTGCAGGCACTTTTCGTGGTCCAGCGGGTCGATGGCCAGGGCCTCACCGGTTTCGGGGCAGGCGATCAGGTAGTTGAAATTGCGGTAGTTGTTACCGGTCCAGATACGTTCGACAAGCATGGCGCGCTCCAGGGGTGGGAAGACAGACGGTAGTTGCGGCATTGTAGAAAGCCGGGCCGGATCGCGTGACCCGACCGCCGGGCCTTCACGCGGGCACGGAGCGCAGCAGCGCCGGGTAGTAGCACGACAAGGTGGCCGCGCGTGCCAGGTAGTGCACATACAGCGCGGCCCACAGCCCGTGGTTGCCAAAGGGCTGCAGCAGCCACCAGGCGACCAGAAAAATAGCCAGCGACACCAGCATCGCGCGGCGCATGTCGGCGGTGCGGGTGGCGCCGATGAAGATGCCGTCGAGCTGAAACGCCCAGACGCCGAGCAGCGGCGCGCCGGCGGCCCAGGGCAGGTACTCGCGCGCGGCGGCGCGCACGCCGGGGTCCACGGTGAGCAGGTCGATGCACGGCCCGCCGAGCAGCGCCAGCAGCAGCGACACCAGGGCTGCCACGCCGGCCGCCAACCAGGTCGTCAGGCGCGCCGCCTGCGCAAACGAGGACCGGCGACCGGCACCGATGGCCTGCCCGATCAGTGCCTCGGCCGCGAACGCCAGGCCATCCAGAAAGTAGGCACTCACCGAGATGAACTGCATCAACACCGCATTGGCCGCCAGGCGCACATCACCGTGGCGCGCGCCTTGCGCCATGAACCAGACGAACACGAAGATCAGCGCCAGCGAGCGCACCATGATGTCGCCGTTGACGACCAGCGTGCGCTTGAGCGCGACACCCTGCAGCAGACGTGACCATGACCAGGGCGCGCCCAGGCTGCGCAGATGGCGCAATGCCAGCACCAGCCCAACGGCCGCCGCCGCGACCTCGGCCAGCACGGTGCCCAGTGCCACGCCGCGCACGTCCCAGCCCAGCCCGAGCACGAACAGAACGTCCAACGCCATGTTGGTGAGGTTGAGCACCAGTTGCAGCACCAGGCCGATATCGGTGCGACCCAAGCCGATGAACCAGCCCAGCAGCGCGTAGTTGGCAAACGTGGCCGGTGCGGCCCAGATGCGGATGTCCACATAGGACCGTGCCAGCGCCTCCACCCTGGGGCTGCCGTCGATCAGGGCAAAGGCGATCTCACGTATCGGCCACTGCAGCGCAATCAGCGCCAGGCCTGCTGCCAACGCGATCAGCAGCGCGCGACCCAGGCTGGCCGCCAGTTCGACCGTGTCGCCGGCGCCCCGCGCCTGCGCTGTCAGCCCGGTCGTGCCCATGCGCAGAAAACCGAAGGCCCAGAACACGAAGGTGAACACCAGCGAGCCGAGGGCGACGGCGCCGATGTAGGCCGGGTCGGCGATCTGGCCCACTACGGCGGTGTCGACCGCACCGAGCAGCGGCGTGGACACGTTGGACAGCATGATCGGCAACGCGATAACCAGCACCGCGCGGTGCGTGACCGGGCCGGGTGGCGTGGGTGAGGAGTTCACGGTCGAGCGGCTAGCATGGCGGCGTGGCCAAGGTGGCCAGACCAACCAGGATTATCCCCACATGAATTCGTCCCGCATGACGCCGGTGCAATTCGCCGGCGCGCGCCACGCCATCGAAAGCGTCACCGCGGCGTATTTCGACGAACGCGTGGCGATCAACCTGCGGCCGCATTTTTTTGCCACCCAGGCCGTGCTGGGCAGCATGCGGGCGCGCGGCGGCGGCGCGATCATCAACATGGGTTCGGGCAGCTGGAAGATCAACGGCTCGGGCTACGCGGTGTATGCCACCTGCAAGTCGGCCATGCTCGGTCTTAGGGAGACGGAAATTGCCAATATCCCACTGTCATGCCGGGCTTGATGAGCCTGCCCCGGACTTCGATCCGGGGGCATCCAGTGCAGTTGGCGCACTGGATTGCGGATCGAGTCCGCAATGACAGGCGGAGAAAAGTGG
>JANOUM010000096.1:0-6114 GCA_031416855.1 Rhodoferax sp.
ACGCCGAGTTTGCGGGCCAGGGTCGCCACGCTGGTGCGGGCGTCCTGCCGAAGCATGGACAGGAGTTGCTGGTCAGTGGCGTCCATGAGTGACATTATGGCATTTGAACGTGACTAAATGCTATCAAATTGACAAAAAGCAAGCAACACTGTCTATTTACATTGTCAGCCGCGGTCGCGACACTGCCTGTGAGCCTGCTCTTCCCCAACCGCGACGCCCCATGACAACCCTCCCTTCCGTCACCACCCGCTTCCTGAGCGCCGACGACGTCGCCAGCATCGTGCGCCGCCTCGGTATCTCCGAGTGCCTGCGCGCCATGGCCGATGCCATCCATGCCGACTACCTGCGCTGGCAGGAGTTCGACAAACAGGCGCGGGTCGCGAGCCATTCCGCCACCGGCGTGATTGAACTGATGCCGGTCTCGGACGGCACCACCTATGCCTTCAAGTACGTCAACGGCCATCCGTCGAACAACCGGTTCGGCCTGCCCACCGTCATGGCTTTTGGCGTGCTTGCTGATGTGGCCACCGGCGTGCCGGTGCTGCTGAGCGAACTGACATTGACCACCGCCATCCGCACCGCCGCGATGTCGGCCGTCGCCGCGCGTGTGCTGGCCCGCAAGGATGCGACGCGCATGGCACTGGTCGGCAACGGGGCGCAAGGCGAGTTCCAGGCTTTGGCGTTTCACCACCTGCTCGGAATCCAGGAGATCCGGTTGTTCGACACCGACCCGGCCGCCACGCGCAAGCTGATCGCCAATCTGCACAAAACCGGCCTGCGCCTGATTGCCTGCAAGAGCATCGCCGACGCGGTGCGGGGAGCCGATATAGTGACCACCGTGACCGCCGACAAGACCAACGCCGCCATCATCACGCCCGACATGCTCGAACCCGGCATGCACATCAACGGCGTGGGAGGCGATTGCCCGGGCAAGACCGAGTTGCACCCCGACGTGTTGCGCGCGGCGCGCGTGTTCGTGGAATACGAGCCGCAGACCCGCGTCGAGGGCGACCTCCAGCACCTCGAGGCCGACTTCCCGGTGACCGAAATCTGGCAGGTGTTGCAGGGCCACGCCAGCGGGCGGGCGACTCGCCACGACGTGACGGTTTTCGACTCAGTCGGGTTCGCGCTCGAAGACTACTCCGCCCTGCGTTTCATGCAGGACAGCGCACGCCGCCTGGGGCTGGGGCAGCCGCTGGCCCTGATCCCGACCCTGGCTGATCCGAAGAACCTGTTCGGGTCGATCCGGCTGGCCGCAGCGGCGTCCGCGACACAGGTCGAACTGGTACTGGCCTGATGACCCAGCCGTTGTCGCCCCAGGTTGCCCAGGGTGGCGTCAGCCTGATCGGTGTACCCACCGACATCGGTGCCGGCACACTGGGCGCGCGTATGGGCCCGGAGGCCCTGCGCGTGGCCGGTATCCACCAGGCAGTGGCGCAATTCGGCATCGATGTGAAGGACCGCGGCAACCTCGCAGGCCCCGCCAATCCGTGGCAGGAGGCAGTGGGTGGTTTTCGCCATCTGCCCGAAGTTGCGCAGTGGAATCGCACGCTGCACGAGGCCGTGTACCGGGAGCTTGTCGATGACCGCCTCCCGGTGGTGCTGGGTGGCGACCACTGCCTGGGCATCGGGTCGATCAGCGCCGTGGCACGCCATTGCCGCGAACGTGGCCGCAGGCTGCGGGTGTTGTGGCTGGATGCCCATGCGGACTTCAACACCGCCACGCTGACGCCGAGCGGCAACATCCATGGCATGCCGGTGGCCTGCCTGTGCGGGCATGGCCCGGCCGAACTGGTGGGAATCGGTGGGCACGTGCCAGCGCTGCAGGCGCGCGACCTGCGCCAGATCGGCATCCGCAGCGTGGATGCCGGCGAGAAGCGCCTGGTGCACGACCTGGGCATCGAGGTGTTCGACATGCGTTACATCGACGAGATGGGCATGCGCCACACGATGGAACTGGCGCTGGCCATGACCGGCCCCGGCACGCACCTGCATGTGAGCCTGGACGTCGACTTCCTGGACCCCGACATCGCGCCCGGGGTGGGCACCACGGTCCGTGGCGGCCCGACCTACCGAGAGGCGCAACTGTGTATGGAAATGATCGCCGATACCGGGCTACTGGCCTCGCTCGACATCGTCGAACTCAATCCGGCATTCGATGTGCGCAACCGCACGGCCGAGCTTGCGGTGGATCTGGTGGAGAGCCTGTTCGGCAAGAGTACCCTGATGCGCAAGGCGACGGCGCGCGCCTGAACCTCCCGGTCGCCTTGCTGTCAGCTGGTGGCGCAATGCATCCAGGCACCGTTGTTGGCGCTGGAGCGGATCACGCTGTCCACAAATCGCATCCCCTGCAAGCCATCGAACGCATTGGGAAAATGCAGCACCAGCGGGTCGGCGCTGTGGCCGGCACGACGCGCGGCGATTGCCTCTGCCGCGTCCGAGTACAGGTTGGCAAAACCTTCGTGAAAACCTTCCGGATGCCCTGCCACGATGCGTGACGCCCGGGCCGCCAGCGGCAGGGTGCCGGGGCCGTTCGGTGTGCGGATCTGGGCTGGTGCATCCAGCGGCTTGAAGCTCAGCGCCTGTGGCTGCTCCTGGTGCCATTCCAGACTGCCCAGTGCGCCACTGACCCGGATACGCAGGCCGTTCTCGACGCCGGCCGCTGCCTGGGTGACCCAGAAGATGCCGCGTGCCCCTTGTGTCAGCCGCAACATCGCCCCCGCAAAGTCGTGCGCCGCACGGCCGGGCACGATGCTGCCGATGTCGGCGGCCACCTGTTCGACCTCCAGGCCGGTGAAGAAACGCAGCAGGTTGTGCGCATGGGTGCCGATGTCACCCATCACCAGCGAAGGGCCGCCGCGCGCCGGATCTTCCTTCCACGCGCGCCGCCCCGGGCCCGGCCTGGCCCGCCCGCCCTGCACGTACTCGACCTGGACCATCCGGACCTGGCCCAGTTCCCCGTCGGCCACCATGGCGCGCGCCTGGCGCACCAACGGGTAACCGGTGTAGTTGTGGGTCAGGCAAAACACCCGACCGGTGGCCTGGACCTGCTGCTGCAATTGCTCGGCCTCGGCCAAGGTGTTGGTCATCGGCTTGTCGCAGATGACATCGAAACCAAGGCGCAAGGCTTGCATCGACAAGCTGAAGTGGCTGTCGTTGGGCGTCATGATTGCCACCACCTCCGCGCCCTCGGGCAGCGCGGCCTGCGCAGCGAGAAGCTCGATGCCGCTGGCATGGCAACATTGCGGCGGCAGGCCGATGGCGCGGCCACCAGCGATGGATTTTTCGGGGTCGGAGGATAGCGCTGCGGCTACCAGTTCATACCGGTCGTCCAGCCGGGCCGCCTGCCGGTGCATGGCACCGATGAAGGAGTCCGGGCCACCGCCAATGACGGCGAGCCGCAGGCGGCGCCCGAGCAGGGCGATCACCGGGTTAAGCGACAAGGCGCGGGACAAGGCGGGTCACCCGCCGGGATCAGCCGCCCTTCTTGGGGCGCTTGCCGGGATTCTTCTTGCTGCGGGTGGCGGTGCCACGCTCCAGGCTGATCTTTTGACCGCGCACGACGGGCTTGGTGAAGCCTGGTGCGGGCACGGGTGCGGGGGTCGCGCGGCGTTCTGCCTCGGTTCTGGGTTCTTTGGCCATGGTTCACTCCATCAGGATTGGTTCAACCCTCGATTAGGCCACACTGGCGCGAGGCCGGGCCGGGCGCACATCACAGGATGTCGAAGTCCGCCTCGCCGATGCGCTCGCGCAGGGTTGCCACATGGGCTGCCCTGGCGGCGCGTTCCTGCGTGGCGGGCGTCAGCACCGCAGCGGCCTGCGCCAGTGCGGCAACCATGTTGGCGCGTTGTGCCGGGTTCTCAAACGTGAACAGGCGCATGTGGGTCCACGGTGCATCGGGGGAGGCATCGACCAGGGTGGTGAATCCGAGCAGGTCGCCGCGTCGCTGGGCCTCGTGGTCGATCGGCTCCACAACCTCGCGCAGATAGCGGGTGTAGGCGTCGAACTGCCCCGGTCTGGCGCGCCAGTAGATCACGCGCGCACAGGGGGCCATGGCCATGCCCGCAGCGAACTCAGTGGTGGTGACGCCAGCTGCCATCGAGCGACAGCACAAACGAGCTCACCGCGTCCTGCGCGCCGGTGGCATGCCGGTACGGCGCACCACACGCGCAGACGCCGAGGTAGGGCTGGATGTGGGAGCAGGCCGAGACCTTCTGAAGATACACGGTCACCGGTTTGGCGCATGTCTTGCACTTGAAGCTCAGGGTGCGGGCGGGTTTCGTTGTCATGCGGGTGGTCGGTTGTCGGCGCGGTGGACCCAACTGTACAGGGCCTGCGCACGGCGTATATTTCAATTTTTGTGCTGAATGAATGAGGCATTTTGGTGAAATATTCGGTCATCTATAGAAGAACATAGTGTCTTCGTCAATCCATCGGAGTCCGACATGCGTTTGCCCCATCCCTACCGTGCCGAATCCGAAGTGGTCGCCAGCCACCTCGGCAGCCTGGCCCAGGCACTCGATTGGGCGGCGGCGGCCCGCACTGCCGCACCGTGGGTGCAGGCCGTGCGGCAGAATCCGCCACCGTTCTGGGCCATGGAGAGTCTGCTCAAGGAATACCCGATTTCCAGCGCTGAGGGCCTGGCCCTGATGCGCCTGGCCGAGGCCCTGTTGCGCGTGCCCGACGCGGAGACCGCGATCGCCCTCACCGCCGACCAACTCGGCCGCGCCGATTTCGACGCCGCCGGCGACAAGACGCTGGCGCGGCTATCGAGCACCGCGATCGCGCTGAGCAAGAAGTTCCTGCCCGACAGCGAGGCGCCGACCGGCATGTTTGCCAAACTCGGTGCGCGTTCCGTCGTGGCCGCCACCCTGCGTGCGGTGCAACTGCTGGGCCGGCAGTTCGTGCTCGGCCAGACCATCACCGAAGCCATGCAGCAAGCCCTGAGCGCACAACGCAAGAGCCGCAACCTGCGTTACAGCTACGACATGTTGGGCGAGGGCGCCCGGACCGATGCTGACGCGCTCGCATACCTGGCCAGTTACCAAAATGCGATCCGCGCCATCGCCCAGGGGGCCGATGGCGTGCTCGCCTGCGAGCGGAATGACGGTATTTCGATCAAGCTCAGCGCGCTGCATCCGCGCTACGAGGACGCGCACCAGGTGCGGGTCATGGCCGAGCTGGTGCCGCGTGTCTGGGGCTTGTGTGAACAGGCGGCCGCCGCCAACATCAACCTCACCACCGACCCCGACGAGGTAGACCGGCTGGAACTGTCGCTCGACGTCTACGATGCACTGGCCGGCCGCGTGGCGCAGCAATGCCCGCGCTGGGCCGGCTTCGGCCTGGCGCTGCAGGCCTACCAGACGCGCGCGCTGGAGCTCATCGCGCATATCGCCGCGCTGGCGCGACGACACCACATCCGGCTGATGTGCCGGCTGGTCAAGGGCGCGTACTGGGACGCGGAGATCAAGCGCGCCCAGGAGATGGGGCTGCCCCATTACCCGGTGTTCACCCACAAGCACCATACCGACGTGTCTTACCTGGCCTGTGCGCGTGCGCTGCTGGAGGCGCCGGACGCGATCTACCCGCAGTTCGCGACGCATAACGCCGCCACGATCGCGGCCATCCTGCAGATGGCTGCGAAGTCCGGCGCGCCGTTCGAACTGCAGCGGCTGCACGGTATGGGCGAGGGCATCTACCGCGAGGTGCTGAAGAATCCGCTGATCGCCTGCCGGGTCTACGCGCCGGTGGGTGCGCACAAGGACCTGCTGGCCTACCTGGTGCGCCGGCTGCTGGAGAACGGCGCCAACTCATCGTTCGTGCACCAGCTGGCCGACGAGTCGGTGGGCATGCACGAGCTGCTGATATCGCCGCTGCGCCTGGAGCCCCGCAGCTCATTGCCCCTGCCGCCCGACCTGTACGGCCCGGCGCGGCGCAACAGCGCCGGGCTGGACCTGACGGTGGCGACGATGCGCGAGCCGTTGCTGGCGGCGTACCAGTCGGTGCCGGTGCCCCGGGTGCCCGAGGCCGTGCTGGCCGCGATTCCCGCCGCCGTTGCCGACAGCGCGGCCTGCTACAAACTATGGAGCAAAACCAACGTCGAGGACCGTGCGG
>JANOUM010000097.1:0-2188 GCA_031416855.1 Rhodoferax sp.
GGCTCCTAGCAACTTCCTTGCATGCCGCACCACTGCGCGCCGGGTCTGCCTGGCAGACGGCATTCATTCGCCGATGAACTCGCTCACCGCCTTGAAGTCATCGACCCGGTCACAGATGGCCTTGATCACCATCAGGATCGGAACCCCCAGCAGCAGCCCCCAGCTGCCCCACAGCCAACCCCACGCCAGCACGCCGACAAACACCGACACCGGGTTCATCCTGGCGGCCCGGCTGGCGAGCCACGGCGTCAACAGAAACCCTTCCACGCTGTTGATGAGCAGCGACAGGCCCGCGACCAGCATCGACATCTCCAGCGTGCCGAACTGCAGGAACGCCAACAGCGCCGACCCGGCAGTCACCACCACACTGCCAAGGTAGGGAATGAGGTTGAGGATCGCCGCTGCCACACCCCACACGGCGGCGTTCTCCAGCCCGACCGCCAGGAAACACATCCAGGTGGCCACACCGACCAGCGTGCTGGTGAACAGCTGCACCATCATGTAGCGCTGGATCTGGTCGTGCACCTCGTTCACCGCCTCCAGCGTCATGCGCCTGCGGCCGAGGGTTGGCCCGGCAAGGCGGACCAGCTTGCGCCGGAACGTATCGCCGGACGCCATCAGGAAGAAGGTGATCAGCGCCACCATGGCGGCCTGCCCCAGCAGGGCGAGTAGGCCCATGGTGCCGGTCCACACATGGTCCTGGATGTTGAACTTCGGCTTTTCGATCTGTACCCGCTGTACGCCGCGCGCCAGCGGCACGGCGCCCTTGTTATCGTCCGCCGCCAGCTCCAACTGGTTGGCTGCCTTTTGAACCGCAGCCAGCGGACTGGCCGCATCCGCAGGCCGATTGCGCAGCGAATCGCGCAGCTTTTGCGCCGCCACCGGAAGCGACTCGATCACCCGGACGGCATCGTCGCTCAGCGCATAGGCCCCGAACCCGACACCCGACACGATGCCAAGCACCAGCAGGCCCGCACTCAGCGCACGCGGCACGCCGCGTCGTGACAACCAGTCGACCACGGGCGACAGCCCGTAGCTGCAAAGAATGCCCACCACAATCGGGACCAAGACCGACTGCGCCCAGTGCAAGGTATACAGCCCGGCGAGGCTCGCGATGACAACCAGCGAAAAGCTGCGCACATCTACTGGCATGTGCAGGTGCAACGGCTCCGGCTCCGGCGCCGCTGGCGCGGCGACGGATTGTTCCGCGGTCGCGCCCTCACTGCCAGCCGCGAGCGCGTCGGTCGATTCCATCATGGTCGGCTCCTGGTGAAGCGGCAGAATCACCCTGCCCGCGATCCCCAGTATCCGGCAAAGCTTTGCCGGGCGGAACCGGCCGGCCTACGCAGGCGACCTGCACCGGCACGCACTGGCGGCAACGACGCCCAGTCCCGCCAGCAGCGTCGCATGGGTCTCGGGCTCCGGCACCGCTGTGGGCACTACGTGAAAGCTCAGCAACGTCGGGTCGTGGCGACGACTCCACCTGCCCATGCATCCTCCGGACCATGGTGCGGACCGGCCCCCGCCGACCCGTGTTGCTGCCCCATCCGTGATTAAACGCGAATCGGGCGCGCGCCAACACGTCTGCGGTCCGGAGCCTGAGGGTCCTGCGTCGACAATACGGAAATTCAACGGCAATCAATGCAACAACAAAGGGTGGAATGTGTTCAAGAATGTGATGGTGTACCGGATGGTGTCGGCGTGGACGATGACCCAGGCGCAACTGGAAGTGGCCTTGCAGCCGGCGCGCTTCCTGGCCTGTGGCGCCTCCCAGGAGAAGTCGGTGGGATGGATCGAGCCGCGCGGCGAGGAGCACGGCCCGCTGGTCGAGGTGGTGGGTGGCCACTGGCTGCTGCGCCAGATGGTCGAGGTGCGTTCGGTGCCCGGTGCGGTGGTCAAGCGCAAAGTGGAGGAGCAGGTCAAGCTGATCGAAACCAACACCGGACGCAAGCCCGGGCTCAAGGAAATTCGCGACTTGCGCGACGACGCCCGCATGACACTGCTGCCGATGGCCTTCACGAAACAGGGGTCCACCAACGTCTGGATCAACCCGAAAGCGCGCCTGCTGGTGCTCGACACCGGCACCCAGGCGCGTGCCGACGAACTCATGACCGCGCTGGTCAAGGCGATCGATGGCCTGGTGGTGCAACTGCTCGACACCCGGACCTCGCCGGCGGTGGCGATGGCG
>JANOUM010000098.1:0-3787 GCA_031416855.1 Rhodoferax sp.
GTAGTGCAGTCGGTCGCCCAACCGGCGCAGTGCATCTTTATACAGGCCGATCTGCTGCCCGGGTTGAACGACGCCGAGCAAGACATGCTCAAGCTCCAGGCCGCGCACCATCTGGTTGGCCGTGCTCGGCGCGCTGCCCAGAAAGATCGCCCGCGTGTATCGACGGCATGCCTGCACGCTGCCGAACTTGGACTCGCGGTTCTCGATCTCAACAGGCTCCGAGCGCTCACCATCCACGTCGCGTTCAAGCACCGGGTCCCAGCCCGGCGGCAGGTACTGGATCAACTCGTTGCGCGTGTCGGCGTCATACACCGGCAGGCTGCCCGGCATGATCAGCGGATCGTTGTTGCCATCCTTCCAGAGCCGGTGGATGACCTTGGCCATCAACTTCAGCACACCCCGCGTACGTTGGAAGTTATCGAGTGTTGACCAGTCGTCGTAGAGACGGTCGAACACCTCGGGATGAATCGGGTAGGCGTGGACCAACCGATCGAAATAGCGGCTCTCCTGCGTCTCGCGCGGCAGGTCGTCCTTGTTGCCGACGTAGAAGTCCGCGAATGCACGGCACACCGACTCGGCGGCGAGCTTGTCACCGACCGTCGTGAAGAGCCGGCGGCGCACGATCTCGAAAGCCTCTTCGGTGCCGACGGGCTTCCACAGTGCCTGTATGCGGCCGAAGTAATGCGACAGTGACGCCAGGGCCTTGACGCCGCGCTGGCTGCCGGCCTCCCTGTCGGATTCCGGCAGCGAAGCCAGCAAGACGGCTGTGGGCACCGCCTTCAGCGCCTGCAAGACCGCCTTGCCAGGCGATGTGCCCGAAGCGTCAGCCTCGGCCACCATGGCGAAGCCTTCCTCGCCACCCAGTTGCCAGGCCAGGTCACCCCACAAGGTGCAAACCGACTGCTTGCCTCGCGTCACCGGCTGGTTCGGCGACGACTTGATGCCATCGAGTACGGCGATGCGCGCACGCGGCAGCTCAGTGACGCCTGCCGCGTCCAGGATCGCCGGCACGCCAGGCAGATCGCTCACCAAGCCTTTGCCACTGGCGAGGTGATACACCGCCAGCATGGTGTGGGTCTTGCCACCGCCAAAGGCCGTTTGCAATTGAATGACCGGGTCGCCGCCACGGCCAGCGAGCCGCTTGACCACCGAGTCCAGCAACAAGCGCATGCCTTCGGTGATGAAGGTGCGCTGGAAGAACAGGCTGGCACTCTGGTATTCGGGCGTGGCGGCACCGTCATGCACGAGTGAGAGGTCAGCAGCAAACTCGGCCTGCTTGAAGGTGCCCTTGAGCACGTCCTCGTGCGGGACCGCGATTTCTCGCCACGGCTTGAGGCTCATTCTTGTGCTCCTGCGGTACTTGTTTCATGCGGCAGCAGGCCGTGAGCCGCACGCTCGCGCGCCAGCGCAACGGCGCGGTGCAGCTCGCGCTGCAATACGGCCATATCGGGTATGTGGGCCAAATACTCCGCCACACGAATATTGGCTGTGCCTAGATCCATCAGTTCCACCTGTTCGGCATTTGCGCTGGCGCACAAGATCAAGCCAATCGGCGACGCTTCGCCAGGCGCGCGGTCGTATTTGTCCAGCCAGCGCAGGTAGAGCTCCATCTGCCCCTTGTGGGCCGGGGCAAAACGCTCCAGCTTCAACTCCACGGCCACCAGCCGACGCAACTGCCGGTGATAGAACAACAGATCGAGGTAGAAATCGTCCGAGCCGACGCTGATGCGCTTTTGTCGCGCCACGAAGGTGAAGCCGGCACCGAGTTCGAGCAGAAAGCGTTCCATGTCCCGCAGGATGGCGTGCTCCAGATCGCGCTCGCTGTAGCCGTCTGGCAAGCCCAGAAAGTCGAGCATGTAGGGGTCACGAAACACCATGTCCGGCGTCATCTGGCCACCGCCACGCAGGTGGCTGATTTCAGACTGAACCACGGCTTCAGGCTTTTTCGAGATCGCGGTGCGCAAGTACATCTGGCTGCCGATGCGCTCGCGCAGGGTGCGCACGCTCCAGCGTTCGATGCGGCACATCTCGGCGTAGAACTCGCGCTCCAGCGGCTGCTTGAGCGGCAAGATTTCGACGAAATGGCTCCAGCCCAATTCTCGCGACAGGGTCGCGACCATCTGCTCGTCTGGAAAAGCCTCGGCGAACTGCACCATGCGGGCGAGATTGCGAGCGCTGAAACCCTTGCCGTATTCGGGCACCAATTTCGCCGACAGTGTCGGCAAAATCTCTTCCCCGTAGCTGGCACGCTGCCCGGCTAGGACATCCCGGTGGATACGGCGGCCTACATGCCAATGAAGCAGCGTCAATGTGCTGTTGGCGGTCTGGGCAACAGACTGGCGTGCTTGTTCGATCAGGCCACGCAGGTCGGAGAGCAGTGACTGCGTTTTTGTCACCTTACCCATTCCCCGCCTCCTGCCACGCATGCTGCAAGATTTCATGCTCAGGCAGCATCGCGAAAAACAGTTCACCGCCAAGAAGGGACTTGCTTAGAACACCGAGTTCGTGTCGAACTTGAACGTCCAGGTGCTCATCCAGGTACGCAGCCCCTGTCAGCTTGTGATTGACGTCTTTCCTGAGTTCGCGCAATCCACACACCAACGCCTGCAAGGCCTCGACATCCGCCGCAGCCAAGGGAATATTCAGCGTGTGTTCTTCCGACGACGCTCGATCCAGGTCGTTGTGGCTTAGGTATTTATTACGGACGGTTTTCAAGCCGGAGCCATTCCAAATCGTCCGAATGGCCAATTCGTCGCAAGCGATCGTCGAATCCATCCCCACCAGCCGTTTCAAGCTCAGGTTTGGCCTGTCGCCTTCACGACTACCGCTGTTTGCGGGGTCCATCAACCGGGATACACGCATCAGCAACGACTCCACCAGCGCCGTTTGCGTCAGCCCGGACAGCACGGGCACATCCTGCGTCATCGTCGCCAAACCATGGCCGTGCGGCTGGAAATACAAGCCATTGACGGCTTCCCAGAGAAGCTGAATGCCCGTGATCTCTTTCTTGACGATGCTCCACAACGCCATGGTTGGGAGTGACGCGGTGTTGGCCATGCCCAATCCTCAGAGATCAAGACTTGTCTGCGAGCCAACGATGCTTGCATCCGCCGACGCCTGCTCAATGCTGGTCCAGGCCGTCACCAGCTCGTTGTAGGCGCGCGCATCTTCGGCCCAGCCTTTGCGCTCGCACAGCGTGTAGAGGCGATAGGCCAGCGCGCGGATCGGCTCGGCCTTGTCCATCATGCGCGCCAGCAGGGCACCCGCAGCGGCTTCGCCCTCGGTGTTGTGGGCGCGGATCTGGTGGTGCAGCATTTCCCACACGGCCTTGCGCTGGTCGTCCTCGGGCGACCAGTCGGCGGGGTATTCGCGCCACTTGAACAGGCGCACCTGGCCGCTGCTCGATTCGAGCACTCCTGCGGTGGTTAGGCCGCCGACGCTGGTGCCTTTGGCGCGGGCCAGCACATCGGCCTCGCCGTACTTGCCAGCGGCCCAGCCCATGCCTTCGAACCAGTGCAGGCAGAACTGCGAGTCGGCGTCGAAGTCGTCTTCGCTGAGGAAGCGGTTGATGAGTTGCAGCGCGGTGCGCACGCTCATCGGCGTGCCGTCGGCTTCGAGCACGGCTGCGTATTGGCTGAAGATGGCCATGCCGGGGCCGATGATGGCTTGCGACAAGTCGACCGGCGCAACGGGCGAGTTGACGCCGCCGCGGGTCATGTCGAGCAGGGCATCGGGCAAGGTTGCGTTGAGTTCGCGAAGGAACTCGCGGCGACTGATGGTGGCGGCG
>JANOUM010000099.1:0-2417 GCA_031416855.1 Rhodoferax sp.
GATCAACACAGCGTCGAGGCTCTCGTAGCCGCTATGAAATCCCCTTTCTCAGCACAGGCTATCAAAGAGGCTCGCGATTTCGACGATAAGCTTGCGTATTCCACGCCCATTCGGCCACTGATTCCACGCCCATCCGGCCACCCATTCCACGGCCATTCGGCCACCCCTGGTCAGGAAGCAACGCAAGGTAATCTGACATACCATCCGCCCCTTTTTCGGAAGAGGGACGGACATGGAGCGGTTATCAATGCGTAAGATTCGAGAAGTACTGCGACTGAAGTTTGAGCT
The DNA here is from genome assembly GCA_031416855.1 of Rhodoferax sp. GTDB lineage: Bacteria > Pseudomonadota > Gammaproteobacteria > Burkholderiales > Burkholderiaceae_C > CAISIP01. The sequence goes on from JANOUM010000099.1 coordinate 289, forward strand.
GGACCTGACGGAACGGCAGATCGCCAAAAGCATCCAGGTATCCAGAAGCACCATTGCCGATTATGTGCGGCGCTTTACGCAATCCGGAATGGCTTGGCCGCTGCCCAGCGATCTGGCCGACGCCAGCCTTGAGACAAAGCTGTTCCCACCCAAGCCAACCCTCCCCGACGCGCAGCGTCCGGTGCCGGACTGGGCGCTCATCCATCAGGAACTGCGCAGGAAAGGCGTCACCCTGTTCCTGCTGTGGCAAGAACACAAATCCATCCACCCGGATGGCTTCCGCTACAGCTGGTTCTGCAACCACTACCGTGCCTGGGCGGGACGGCTGGATGCCGTCATGCGCCAAGAGCACCTGGCGGGCGAGAAGTGTTTTGTCGATTACGCCGGCCACACCCTGCCGGTCACCGACCGGAATACCGGCGAAATCAAGCAAGCGCAAATCTTCGTCGGCGTGATGGGTGCATCCAACTACACCTATTGCGAGGCCACCTGGAGCCAGAGCCTGCCGGACTGGATCGGCAGCCATATCCGCATGCTGGAATACTTCGGCGCCGCCCCCGAAGTTCTCGTGCCGGACAACCTCAAGAGCGGCGTCACCCGCGCCTGCCGCTACGAGCCGGAGCTGAATCCCACCTATCTGGAATTGGCCAAGCACAACGGCATCGCCGTGGTGCCAGCGCGCGCCCGAAAGCCGCGCGACAAAGCCAAGGTCGAGGGCGGCGTACTGATCGTGGAGCGCTGGATCCTGGCCTGCTTGCGCAACCGGACGTTCTTTAGCCTGGTTGAACTGAATGTCGCCATCAGCGAACTGTTGACGCGCCTGAATCAGCGCCCCTTCAAGAAACTGCCCGGTTGTCGGAAAGACCTGTTCCGCACACTGGACGTTCCCGCCATGCGCCCCCTGCCTGGCAAGCCCTACGCCTTCGCCGAATGGAAAAAGGTGCGGGTCAACCTGGATTACCACGTCGAAGTGGCGGGGCGGCTGTATTCGGTGCCCTACGCCCTGATCGGCAAACAGTTGGATGTGCGCTACACGCAACAGACGGTCGAGATCCTGCACCGGGGCGAACGCATCGCCAGCCACGCTCGCTTGCAGGGGAGCGGCGGCCGCTATGCCACCCAAACCGAACATATGCCCGAGAAGCACCGCGCCATGGCTTCGTTTACCCCGGAGCGGATCGAGCGCTGGGCGGGAGCCATCGGGCCTGCCACCGCGCAACTGATTGCGGCCTTGATGGCGCAACGCCAGCACCCGCAACAAGCCTTCCGCGCAGCGCTGGGCATCCTCCGCCTGGGCAAGCTGTACGGCAATACGCGGCTGGAGGCGGCGTGCCGACGCGCGTATACCCTGAAGGCCATCGGCTACAAATCGATCGAATCCATTCTGAAGCATCGGCTGGATGAAGCGCCCCTGCCGACCGACGTTCAGCCCACCCTACCGTTGATCCACGACAATCTGCGTGGCGCGGACTATTACCACTGACAGGAGTATCACCATGCTGCATCACCCCACACTGGATAAGCTACAACAACTGAAACTCACCGGCATGCGGCGCGCGCTGCAAGACCAGGCGGCCATGCCCGAGATCGCGGCCATCCCGTTCGAGGAACGGCTGGGGCTGCTGGTGGATCGCGAGCTCACCGAGCGCGACAACCGGCGCCTGCAAATGCGCCTCAGGACGGCGAAACTGAAACAGAACACGGCGTTGGAAGACATCGACTTCAAGAGTCCGCGCGGCCTGGACCGCGCGCTGATCCTGAAGTTGGCCGATTGCGCGTGGGAGGCGGAGCACCTGAATGTGCTGATCACCGGCCCCACCGGCGTGGGCAAGACTTGGCTGGCTTGCGCCCTGGCGCACAAGGCTTGCCGTGAAGGCTATAGCGCGCTCTACGCCAGGCTCCCGCGCTTGTTGCAGGAGCTGGACATGGGACGCGCGGATGGCCGCTACGCAAAAGTGATGCGGCAATTAAGCAAAACCGAGGTGCTGGTGCTGGACGATTGGGGGCTGGCGACACTCACCGATCAACACCGGCGAGACCTGCTGGAGATTCTGGACGACCGTTATAACCTACGCGCCACGCTGATCACCAGCCAATTACCGGTCACGCACTGGCACGAAGCGGTGGGC
>JANOUM010000100.1:0-8039 GCA_031416855.1 Rhodoferax sp.
AAGCAAACTCGGCGCGGGACTGCAGTTTGCCGGGCCAGCCATACTGACCCAGCTGGATGCCACCACGCTGGTGGGTGCGGGGCAGCAAGTGCAGATCGACGACGTGGGCTCGATGGTGATCGAGATCGATGCGTAATTCCGTTTCCAAATCATTTGTGTCTAGGCGCGAAGCCGCAGGCAGTGCTCTAGCACGACAAGGCGAAGCAACAACGACACGGATGATTTAGAAATGGAATAAGGCGGCTGGTTATCCGACATCACGAATCAGCCATCCACTTCTGTGGCAGTGGGTGATGAAATCACCGGCCGACGCTGGTGCCATTGGTCGGCGAGCTGCGCTGACCCGCTGATAACCCTCCGAGTCGTACCCATGTCAGCATGGTCGACGTGTCGACCTTGGGCAAGATCGAGCAGCACGGCTGCGCAATTCGGGTAGAGGTGCTTGCGCCAGGGACGTGGGTGCCTTGCCTGGGCGCAGCCAAGGCACGGGAGCACATCAGATCACGAGGCGCGCCATCTCATCGTCATAAATGATTGTCGACAACATCTTGATCGGCAGCTTGAGCAGTTTCTCCGGCCCATGCGGCACGCTGCCGCGAAACGTCAATGCGTCGCCCGCGCTGAGCATGTAGTTCTTCTTGCCGTGGCGGTAACTCAGCTTGCCCTGCAGGATGTAGATGAATTCAATGCCGGGATGCTGAAAGCTCGGAAAAATCTCGCTCTCGTCGTTCAACGTTACCAGGAACGGCTCGAACACCCGCCGCGGTCCGCGCTCGATCGACAGCAGCTGGTAGGTGTGACCGCGCTTTGTCCCGCGCCGCACCACCTCGGGGCCCTGCCCCGCCTTGACGTGTTGCGCACCGCCTTCATCGGACGAATAACCGGCAAACACGGTCGCCAAGGTGGTACCCAGCGCATCGGCAAGGCTGGCCAGCGAGTCCAGGCTGGCAGAGGTCTGGCCGTTTTCGATCTTGCTCAGCATGCCGCTGCTGATCTGTGCCTTGCGGGCGATTTCTGCAATCGTCAGGTTCTGCTGCAAGCGCAACTTGCGCACCGTCTGCCCGATATGGCGCTCCAGGTCTCGGGCAGAAAATTCGGGGGGTGGGGCTTTGTCTGCCATGGTGTTCGGGGGCCCAGACGAGAGTGAGGTAATCATGTTAACCGCCGTGCCGCGGCCAGGCGCCGCTGGTGCTCCGTGATTCCACCCGGATGACTGGATCAGAACCGGTCGTGACCGCGTCCGGGAATCCAATCGGTTCCCGCCAAAGGCACCCCGGCCATCGCCGCCGACTCCACGGTCAAGGCCACCAGGTCTTCCCGTTCCAGGTGGTGCACGTTCTGCTTGCCGCAGGCCCGGGCAATGGTGGTGAGCTCCATGTTCAAGGTCTTCAGGTAGTTGCGCACCCTGCGCGCACCCACCTCGGGCTCCAGACGCTGCTCCAGCACCGCATCCTGGGTCGTCACGCCGACCGGGCATTTCCCGGTGTGGCAGTGGTGGCACTGGCCGGGAGAGGTTCCCAACTTCAGATAGTCCTCCACCGCAGAGTACCGCTTGCCCTGGTGGGTGTAGGAATCCCCATTGCAGCCCAGCGCCATCAGCATCCCCTGCCCGATCGACACCGCGTCGGCACCCATTGCCAGCGCCTTGGCCACATCGGCTCCGGTGCGAATGCCGCCGGACACCACGAGTTGCACCACGCCACGCAGGTTCAGTTCCTCCAGCGCCTCGACCGCCTGGCGAACAGCCGCCAAGGTAGGAACGCCGACGTTCTCGATGAACACCGTCTGTGTTGCGGCCGTTCCGCCCTGCATGCCGTCCACAACCACAACGTCGGCCCCGGCAATAGCCGCCAGCTTCACATCGTTGAACGTGCGGGTCGCACCCACCTTGACGTATATCGGCTTTTCCCAGTCGGTGATCTCGCGCAGTTCCTGGATCTTGATGACCAGGTCGTCGGGCCCGGTCCAGTCCGGATGCCGGGATGCGGACCGCTGGTCCACCCCTTCCGGCAGGTGCCGCATGCGGGCGACACGTGGGTTGATCTTCTGGCCGAGCAGCATGCCGCCACCGCCGGGCTTTGCGCCCTGCCCGATGACGATCTCGATCGCATCGGCACGCCGCACGTCGTCCGGATTGAACCCATAGCGCGATGGCAGGCACTGGTACACGAGTTGTTTCGACGACTGGCGCTCTTCGGGGGTCATGCCGCCGTCGCCAGTCGTGGTGGAGGTGCCCATCTCGGTTGCCGCCATTCCGAGCGCCTGCTTCACATTGGCCGACAACGACCCGAAGCTCATCCCGGCGATGGTGATCGGTATCGCCAGTTCGATCGGCTTCTTGGCGAAGCGGCTGCCCAGTACGGTCTTGGTGTCACAGCGCTCGCGGTACCCTTCGAGCGGGTAACGCGACAGCGAAGCGGCCAAAAATAGCAGGTCATCGAAATGCGGCAGGCGGCGCTTGGCACCCAGGCCGCGAATCTCATACAGGCCGTGCGCCGCGGCATGCTGGATGTACGCGATGGTGCTGGCGCCGTAACCCCAGCTTTCCTCCCCATGCGGGGCCTGCATTAAACGAACGGGCTGGTCCATCAATACTCCTGGTTGGCGTCGGCGTTCCAGTGGTACAGGCTGCGCATCGACGCCACCCTGCGGAACTGCCGGGGATCGTGCGTCAGGCCGGCGCGGGAAAGCAGGTCCACCACGGCGGCGTAATCCGCGTCGGACATCGGTTCCTCATGGGCATCGGCGCCGAGCGATTTGACCTGGCCGCGAATGTAGACCACGGCCTCGTAGAGGGAGTCACCCAGCGCATCACCGGCGTCGCCGCACACGACAAGCCGCCCCTCCTGCGCCATGAACGCCGAAAAGTCCCCGACATTGCCGGCCACGACGATATCGATGCCCTTCATCGAGATACCGCAACGCAGCGAGGCATCGCCATCAATCACCAGCAGCCCACCCTGGCCGGAGGCACCCGCCGCCACCGACGCAAAACCCTTGACGTGGACCCGGCCCGACATCATGTTCTCCGCCACTGCGGGACCGGCGTTGCCGTGCACGGTGACACGCGCCAGCTGGTTCATGCCGGCGGCGTAATACCCCGCATGGCCCAGGATGTCGATGTCGATCGCCGCATTCACGCCGACAGCGATGCTGTGGGCTCCGTCCGGGTTGTTCACGACCACCCTTCCCGGCCCAGGCGGAAGCTCTCGATGGAGGTAGTGGTTGAGCGCGCGCAGCGGCTGTGTTGCGAGGTCGAAATTCACACTCGCCATAGGTAGATCTGCTCCGGTTTGGGTTCGAAGATATTGGCATTCTTGACGCCCGGAAGTTTGGCCAGCGAACGGAACTCCGACGAGATGGCGACATAGTCGTCGGTCTCGGCGACGATTGCCGGCTTGCAGGCGAACGCATCGCGCACCAGGGCGAGTTCGTCGCCTGTGCCCATGAGAAAGGTGTAGAAACCGTCAAGTTCGTCAAAACCCTTTTCGAGCGCTGTCTGAAGGCCGTCTCCCTCGCGCATGCGCCATTCCAGGAAGCGGCAGGCAGCCTCGGTATCGTTGTCGGTCTCGAACTTGATGCCCAGCGGCTCGAGCTTGCGCCGCACGCTGTTGGGGTTGGACAACGAGCCGTTGTGCACCAGGCAGAAGTCCTCCCCGGCTGTAAACGGATGCGCGCGCGCAGGCGTGACGGCGGTCTCGGTGGCCATGCGTGTATGGCCCACGAGGTGCGAACCGGTCAAGGCGGGGAAGTGGTACCTCTGGGCCACCTCGGCGGGTGTACCCGTATCCTTGTAGAGGTCGATCGACCGTCCTACCGACAGCAGGTGATAGCCCGGAAAATTCGCCACCAGCCAGGCTCGTACCGTATCCGGCGAGGCTGAGGTTTCCAGCACTGCATGGTTGGCCTGCGCATGGATCACCGAATCTGCCCCCAGGTCGCGCAGGGCGGCGGCTTCGAACTGCGCCCAGGGTGCACTTGCCGCACCGCTGTAGACACTGAACTTGCGCCGTCCGGCGGCAAGCGCCGCCGTGAACACAGCCAGGCCGGCCGATTCCGGGCCGCGCTCCGTCATACCGATCAGGATCGGCATCATCAAGCTGCCGAGTTGCTCGCGCAACGCCGGCTTTTTGACCAGCAGTCCGACTATTCCGCACATAGGGGCTCCATCCGATCAGAAAAATTCCAGGTAGCGATTGGTTTCCCATGCCGACACATGGCGCGAATACTCCACCCATTCCATGTTCTTGAGGCGGATGAATTCCTGCGCCAGGTTTTCACCGATTGCTTCGCGCAGCACCGGGTCACCGGCAAAGGCCGCGACCGCCTCGCTCAGGTTCTGCGGCAGGATCGGGATGCCTTGCTCGGCTACCTGTTCGGGCGACAGTTCATACAGGTTCGTATTGTTAGCCGGGCCCGGGTCGAGCTTTCGTTTGATGCCGTCGAGCCCCGCGGCAATGATCCCGGCGGTTGCCAGATACGGGTTGCAGGAGCCGTCGGGCAGGCGCAGTTCGAGGCGCCCGTACGGCACCCGCACCATGGCGGTGCGGTTGTTGTCGCCGTAGGTCACATAGGCTGGCGCCCAGGTTGCGCCCGAAAGAGAGCGCCCGACCACCAGGCGTTTGTAGGAGTTGACCGACGGTGCCGCCAAGGCGGCCAGACCGCGCGCGTGCGCCAGGATCCCGGCGAGAAAGTGGTAACCGGTCTTGGACAGGCCCATGCCCTGCTTGTCCTTGGCATCGAGGAACAGGTTTTTCGTCTTGGCGTCCCCCACCGAGATGTGGAAATGCGAGCCGGTGCCAGCGCGGTTGGAGAACGGCTTGGGCATGAAGGTGCACACCATGCCCATGGAATGCGCGATCTCGGTGGCCGCCATCTTGAACAACGTGTAGTTGTCCGACGATGTCATGCAGTCGCTGTAAGCGAAGTTGACCTCGAACTGCCCATTGGCATCCTCGTGATCGATCTGGTAGATGTCAAGCCCGGCCAGCTGCAATGCGCCGACCAGTTTGCCCAGGTAGTCGCTGCGCCGCGCAAGACCCTTGTAGTCGTAACACGGCTTGTCCAATGTGTCGGTGCCATCGAACGGAGCCAGCGAACCATCAGGCTTGCGATCGAGCAGCATGAACTCGGGCTCGATGCCGGTGTACATGGTCAGGCCCATCTCCCCGAGCCTGCGTACCTGGGCGCGCAGCGCCACCCGCGGGCAATATTCGTAGGGCTTGCCCAGCACGTGTCCGTCGCACGCGATACGGGCATAACCCGGCATCCACGGCACCAGCGTCAAAGTGGACAGATCGCCGATCGCCGTGTACTCGGGACCGTGCGGACCCATGCCCAGGCCCCAGATCGCAAAACCAGCAAACCCGGCTCCAGTGGTCAGCAACCCCTCGAAATGCCCGACTGGCACGCACTTGGCCTTTGCCGAGCCATGGATATCGACAAACTGCGCCAGCACAAACTGGATGCCGTGCTTCTTGAGGAACTTGCGGGCGTCTGAAACATTCATGGTTGCCTTGGTGCAGATGGTCCAGAACAGCTTTCCCGGCGCAGAAAAAGTTTCATGACGGGAATAGTTATTGACTGTACGATAGCATAAAAATAGCCCGCCGCCGGGGGTCTGCGGTTGCGCCCGGCACCATTGCCTGCACCGCGCATGCGCACCGATCGCGATGGCGCTGCATTGTTGAGAGGCGCACTCCGATGATCGATGACGTTGCGAAGATCCTGGCTCTGGCACGGGACTTCCCAGGCCTTGGGATCGACGCCGAGCGGGCGCGGCAGATTGCAGCGGAGTGCACGTGCCTGCGGCAGGCCGGTGACACGGCAACGCGGCGATTCGCGCCAGCCGAGCCCGCCGCGTTCGACGCGATGTACGACCAGGCGCACGGGAACTGCCCGGCGCAATGACCATGCATATCGACCGTCCACTGACCGAACTCGCCGCAGCACTGCAGCAGGGCCAGCTGAGCGCGCTGTCAGCGACCAGGGCCTGTCTGGAGCGCATCGCCGAGCGCGATGGCGCAATGCATGCGTTCATCGACGTGGACGCGCACCATGCACTGCAAGAGGCCGAACGCCGTGACGCGGCGCTGCATGCCGGACATCCCTGCGGGCCACTGCATGGTGTGCCGATCGCAGTCAAGGACCTTTTTTCCAGGCCCGGCATGCCCACCACTGCGGGCTCCCGGGTGTACCCGGAACCGGCCAGCACGGAGGCCGCCGTCATCACGCGCCTCCGATCGGCCGGCGCGGTCGTTCTGGGTACATTGAACCTGGACGAGTTCGCTGCCGGCGGTACCGGACTCAACCCGCATTTTGGACGCTGCTGCAACCCATGGGATATGCAGCGCATCACGGGTGGATCGTCCTCGGGCAGCGCAGCGGCGGTTGCCGCCGGGATGGTACCGGTGTCGCTGGGTTCTGACACTGGCGGGTCGGTTCGGCTGCCGGCTGCCTACTGCGGAGTGAGCGCGATCAAACCCGGGTACGGCAAGGTCAGCCTGGACGGCATGTTTCCGCGCGCACCTCCATTCGACACCATCGCGCCGGTCGGACGTTCGGTGGAGGACTGCGAAATGCTGTTGTCCGTCATTGCCACCGGCAACGGCGCGCGCACACCCGCGACCACAGCGCCCATGGACCCAAGCGGCGCGCTGGCCCATGCCGGCACACTGCGACTGGGGGTCGCCATCCGCCAGTTTGCGGACGAGGCGGACGCCGGTGTGCTGGCACGCCTGTTCGAGGCCGCCGGGCTTCTCGCCGGCGTCGTTGGGGCACAACGGCAGATTGCTCTGCCCGACATCGACCTGATGACCGGGCTGCACCAGGCCGTCGTGAAGTCCGAAGGCGCACGGATCCATCGCGACGTACTGCAACGCCGGGCCGGGGAGATCTCCCTGGCCGCCAGGGGCGCGATCGAAGCCGGCTTGTTCCTGGACCCGACCCTGGCCAGGCAGGCGCTGGCCGTGCGTGCCAGCATGCTCGCAAGTTTCCTCTCGCAGGCGTTCCGGGACGTAGACGTCGTGCTGGCACCGGTCCACCTGACGGTGGCACCGTACGCCCAGGATTTGTCACAGGCCAACGCCAACGACATCGTGGCGATTTTTGCCCAGAGCGGCCGCGCTTGCCGATTCGTCAACTACCTTGGCCTGCCGGCGTTGTCGCTGCCCTGCGGTTTCAGTGACGGCATGCCGGTAGGCCTGCAACTGATCGGCCGGCCCAATCGGGAAGACCAGTTGTTCGCACTCGGGCGCGCCTACCAGCAGATGACCGACTTCCATCGTCGCCGCCCTTGGGACTCGTCGCGCGGGATGGCGCGATACGCACACGTCGCAGGCGCCGCAGCATGAGCAGCCAGACAATCCGGCTACAGAAAGCTGCTGCTGCCGAGGCAGGATCCGCCGCACACAAACAGGTTCTGTTGCCAAGTGCTTCACAGTAAACTATGATGAACGAAGGGCAACATCTTTGATTTACCAAGAAACGCTGGCGCGCAAATTGCACGAGGTCAGTGGGCGGAGCATAGGAGTGGTTGATCATGGATAACGCTGGGCAACGGGTCATCAAGGTGCCCAACGGATCCCTGCAACTGGCTCTAGGTGTGCGAGAACACCGTGCACCCGGTGCACACCGTCTTCCTGCACTCCAGGCTGAACCGCTTCCAGTTCGAGGCGGCGTGGCAGGTGATGCCGATGCTGGAGTTCCACGAAACCCCCGCCCGTGTCTATGCAACGCTGACCTACCGCTGGAAGGGCATGATCTGGGTGCGCACCCAGGAAACCACCTATCCCAACTTCAGCCAGGTTGGTGCATTCTGGGAAGATGCCGAGGACGAGAAATTCTTCAAGCGCGCCAGCATCACCAAGTGGACGGTTGCCATCGACGACACGCATTGCATGATCATTGCCTACCGAAGCTTCGGCCCGGCGATCGACCCCAAGGGCAAGGGCCGGCGCGAACTGGTCGGCCTGCAATCGGTGGATTTCGACGGTCAAGCCGCACTGCGCTCGTACGACGTCAGGCAGCGCGACCCGAGC
>JANOUM010000101.1:0-2870 GCA_031416855.1 Rhodoferax sp.
GAGTCCCGCAGGCCTTCGCCGCGCCACATCAGGATGCTGACCATCGTGGTCAGCGCCAGCACCAGCAGCAGGTTGGCGCTGTCGGTGGCGCCGCGCCGGTTCAGTGACTGGCACAGCAGCAGCATCGCGATGCCACCCGCCATGACGATTGCCTCGGCCCAGCGCCCGGCCAGCATCGCACGTGCGGCGAGGATCGCAAGCCCGAGGATCGTCAGGCTGGAGATCTGGATCAGACGCTTGGCGCGTAGGGCCTGCTCGGTCGCGTCCAGCGTGCTCGGGGTGTGCGGCATGTCAGGTGCTGGCGACGAGGCGCTCGGCCGGGTAGGGCAACAGGAAGTCCCTGCTCTGTGCGGGCGTGGCGATCAGCCAGTCGCGGTAGGCCCCCTGCGGCAGAATCACGACCATGCGTTTTTCGTCGTCGGGCTTGTGATAGCAGCGCATCAACTGATGCGCGTGCGCGGCGATGGTCAGCAGCGTGAAGCTGTGCACCCGTTCCCCGGTGGGTGACCGCCAGCAGGACCACAGCCCGGCGATGCCCATCGGTTCGCCGTCGGCGCGCGCGATGCGCGTCGGCACGGCGCGACCCGAGCGCCAGTCGGGCTCGAAGAGCGCATCGGCTGCGACGATGCAGTGCTGGGCCTGCCGCCAGGCGTCGCGAAAGCTGGGTTTTTCATGCACGGTCTCGCTGCGGGCGTTGTAGGTGTGGCGCGCGAGCTTGGCATCCTTGGCCCAGTGCGGCAGCAACCCGAACAGCCCGGTAATGGCCTGCACCTGCGGCACGGCCTCGTCGCCCGCACCGAGGGCCGCCGGCTGGCGCAGCATCAGGCCTGCGTAACCGGGCCAGACGTCGTACTTGCCGCTGTCGTCGGGCGGGTAGACACCGAACTGCCGGAAAAAGCGCTCGCGCTCCTTGACCGCCTGGTAATGGCTGCACATGCGAGGTCGGGCGCTGCGGGTCGCTGGGACGCCGGCGGTTATTGCTTGCGCAGCATGATGGACTTGACCCAGGCGGCGCTTAGCAGCCTGGAAACTGTCGGGCGAGACGCGATGGGCATGGTGTTCTCCATAAGGATGGATGGATGGTGGATTGGATCTGGTTACAAAGTATAGGCACCCAAGAGCCTGTGCCTGCGCCGGCGCAGCCACCATGCGGCAGTGGTTGCCAACACCAGCAGCAGGGCATCGCGACCCCAGGCCCCACCCCCGGAGCCACCCCCGGAGCCGGCGGCTGGAGCCGACGCAAGCTGCAATAGCAGCGTGCTGCTGCTGCTGGCCCCCAGGCTGTCGGTCAGCAGCAGTTCGACCTCGACCGGTCCGGCGGCGGTCGCCACCAGGGCGGCCGTGGGCCCGTTGGTCGGCCCGTCGAAGCGCGCGTTCTGGCCGCCAGTGCGGATGCTCCAACCATAACTGACGATGGTCCGCCCCACACTGGCGCCGGACGCGCTGCCATCCAGGACGGTCGTCGACCCGACTGTCGGCGTGGTAGTTGCGCTGCGGATGTGAACGGCCGGTGCCAGCGCCAGGACCACGGCACCTTGGGCATCGAGCATGCCGGCCCCGCAGGTGCTGGTGGTGCAGTAACACTCCAGTTGCTCCGCGTCGGTCGCGCCACGGCAGCTGCCCACGGCGGCCGCCGCACCGGTGGCCGGGAAGGCCCGGGCGCTGGACTGCAGGGCCGCCCTGATCTGGGCGGGGGACAAGGACGGATTGACCGACAACATCAGGCCGACCGTACCTGCCACCAGAGGTGCCGAGAAACTGGTGCCCAGCGACGGCCGGCTGCCGGTGCTGTAGTTGAACTCGCTGCTGGCGGTGGTCGTACCCGTGTTGGTCGTCGTGACCAGCGGGTACAGGCAGGTGCCGGTTTCATTCACGCAGTTGCCCGCCGGTGCTGCGATGGCCACTTGGGGGCCGAGGCTGGAGTAGCCGACCTTGGTGCCGGTGTGGCGCAGGCCGGCGACCGCGATGGCGCCGGGGCAATTGGCCGGCGTATTGAGCGCCAGCCCGTTCTGGTTGCCCGCAGCCACGACGACGGCCACACCAGCGGCCTGGAGTTCGGCGATCACGTCGCGGTACGACGCGGCGCAGCTGTCCATCGAACCCAGGCTCATGTTGATCACCCGGGCCGGGTACGCATTGACCACGGTGACCGGCATGCCGACACCGACCTCGGCCGTCAGGCCGGCGGACCAGCGCATGGCGGCGATGATGTCCGAATCGAAGCCGCCGCACCGGCCCAGCACGCGCACTGGCAGTACCATGACCCGCCACCCGACCCCTGCAACACCCAGGCCGTTGTCGGTGGCCGCACCGATCAGGCCTGCCACCTGGGTGCCGTGCCAACTGCTGTTTTCGGCGATGCGGCCGACGCCGCACTCTGCGGCGCTGGTGTGGTCGCCGGGATCGGTCGGGTCGGCGTCGCGGCCCGAGCCATCGTTGGCGGTGGCGTCGTTGTGCACGAAATCGTAGCCCGGATGCAGTTTGCCGGCCAGGTCCGGATGGTTGAACAACACGCCGGAGTCCAGCGTCGCCACGGTGATGGAGGCCGAGCCTTCCGTGGTGTTCCAGGCGCCGGTCGCGTTGATGGCTGCGACGATCGTCTGCGTGGGGGCACGCAGGTGCCACTGCCCAGCCACCGGCGTGACCGTGGTCTGGCCATCGGCGAGCAACGGGTCGTTGGGCAATGCGCTGCGCGTGCGGCGCTGGTCTGGCACCGCCCATTCCACATCGGCCATGGCTGACAGCTTGTCAGCCAGGCGGGCCGACGACAGTCCGGTACCGCGCAGGCTCTGCGTGCGTGGCCCGAGGACCCGGCCGTCGGCCAGCTTCAGCCGCAAGCGCTGGCCCAGCACGATGGCGTGTTGCGGCCG
>JANOUM010000102.1:0-11442 GCA_031416855.1 Rhodoferax sp.
AACCAGCGTGGCGGCGTCAAGCTGGCGGCGGCAACGGGCGGCAACCGGGTGCTGCGTCTCGATCGCTACGACAGCAAGGGACAAAACGAGGAAGCCCTGTCGGCCCTGCGCTCCGCGATCGACGACGGCGCGCAGGTGGTGGTGCAGGGCAACTCTTCGGCCAACGCGGCGGCCCTGATCGACGCGATCAACAAGCACAACGAGCGCGAGCCCGCCCGCCGGGTGTTGTTCCTGAACTATTCAGCGGTCGACCCGATCCTGACCAACGAACGCTGCAGCTTCTGGCATTTCCGCTTCGATGCCCATGCCGACATGCGGGTGGCCGCCCTGATGGAGCTGGTGCGGGAAGACGGCGGGCTCAAGTCGGTCTACCTGATCGGGCAGGACTACAGCTTCGGGCAGGCCGTGTTGCGGGAAGTCCGGCGCCAGCTCGGATTGCAGCGTCAGGATGTGCAGGTTGTTGGTGATGAGCTGCACCCGATGGGCCGCGTCAAGGACTTCCTGCCGTATGCGGCGAAGATCAAGGCCAGTGGCGCGCAGGCGGTCATCACCGGCAACTGGGGCAACGACCTGACCCTGCTCGTCAAGGCCGCGCGCGAGGCCGGTTTCGACGGCAAGTTCTACACCTTCTATGGCAATGCGCTGGGTGCGCCGGCGGCGATCGGCGAGGCCGGCATCGGCAAGGTGGTGGCGGTGGCGGACTGGCTGCCGAATGTGCAGACGGCGGCCAGCGAGAGCTTTTACCAGGCGTTTCGCGCGCGCTTCCCCAGACCGGCCGACGACTATGTCCATATGCGCATGCAGTTGATGGTCGAGGCCCTGGCGCAGGCGATCGAACGCGCCGCGGCGGCCCGGTCCGGCGCCTGGGACATCGCCGCCGTCGCCTCGCAGCTCGAAGGCGCAAGCGTCAGCTTCCAGGGGCAGTCCGGTGTCATGCGGGCCTCAGACCACCAGTTCCAGCAGGCATTGGTGGTCGGCATCATGGACCGCCAGGGCAGCCCTGGTGTGAAGTTCGACGTCGAGGGATCCGGTTTCGGTTTTCGCGTCGTCAAGTCGATCAGCGCCCAGGCCGCGGAGTTGCCCACCAGCTGCAAGATGCAGCGTCCCTCCTGACGCCCCGATTGGACAAGCCGATGCGAAGCACGATTGAAAACCTGCAGGAGTCCAAGATACGCGAAGTCGCCAACGCCGGGTTGGGCCGCAGCGATGTGTTGCCGTTCTGGTTTGGCGAAAGCGACGAGGTGACGCCGGAGTTCATCCGCGAGGCGGCGATCGCGTCGCTGCAGCGTGGCGAGACTTTCTACTCCCACAACCTGGGCCTGCCGGAATTGCGGGAAGCACTCGCCGGCTACATGTCGGCCCTGCATGGGCCAGTTGCCAGCGACCGCATTGCCGTCACGTCGGGCGGCGTGAATGCGTTGATGCTGGCGGTGCAGGCGCTGGTCGACGCCGGTGACCGCGTGGTGGCAGTGACGCCGGTCTGGCCCAACCTGACGGCGCAGCCCGCCATCATGGGCGCGCAGGTGCACTGCGTGTCGCTCAGGCCGGTGGGCGGCGCCTGGACGCTCGACATGCAGGTGCTGCTGTCGGCGATCACGGCGGGCACCCGGCTGCTGATCCTCAACGCGCCCAACAACCCCACCGGCTGGACGTTGACACGCTTCGAGCAGGAGCAGATCCTCGCGCACTGCCGCCAGACCGGCACCTGGATACTGGCCGACGAAGTGTACGAGCGGCTGTACTTCGATGCCGACAGCCCGTTGGGGTGCGCGCCGAGTTTTCTGGACGTCGCACAGCCGCAGGACCGGCTGGTCGTGGTCCACAGCTTTTCCAAGAGTTTCCTGATGACCGGTTGGCGGCTCGGCTGGATGGTGATGCCCCCGGCAATGACGCATCAGGTTGGCAAGTTGCTCGAATTCAATACCTCCTGCGCGCCGGTTTTCGTGCAGCGGGCGGCCATCGTGGCGCTCGAGCGCAGCGCCGAGGTGACGCCACGCATCGCGACCCATATGCGGCTGTGCCGTGACACGCTGGTGCCCTTGCTGCAGGCCCTTCCCGGCGTGGCAATGACGCCGGCGCGCGGAGGCATGTATGCGTTCTTCCGCTTGCCCGGTTCGGGCGACTCGCTGGAGACCGCCAAGCGGCTGGTGCGCGAAGCCGGGCTTGGCCTGGCGCCTGGCGCCGCCTTTGGCACCGCCGACGAGGTGGGTGAGGGTGCGGGCAGCTGGCTGCGCTGGTGTTTTGCGTCGCGCGACCCCCAGCGTCTGGTGCTGGGCGTGGCGCGGCTGCGGGACTGGTTGGCGCAGGGCTGACGGCCCGGCGGATGTCGCAGGCTATACTCGGACGGCTTGGCAGTTCGTGCCAGCGCACGTCGGGGGCAGTTCCAGCGCCCGACGCAAGTTGTAGCAACGGGGCTCAGGCAGATTGCCTTGCCGCCCCACCCACAGGAAAAATGAAATGATCGCATCCAGCATCAAGGCCGCTGTCGTCAAGGACAACGCGCGCCAGGCCGGTGATACCGGCAGCCCGGAAGTGCAAGTCGCGCTTCTGACCGCCCGCATCAACGAACTCACCCCCCACTTCAAGACGCATGCCAAGGACCACCACGGTCGCCGCGGCCTGCTGCGCATGGTGAGCCGTCGGCGCAAGCTGCTCGACTACCTGCGTTCCAAGGATGCGGATCGTTACACCGCATTGATCGCCAAACTTGGTTTGCGCAAGTAAGGCACGACATCCATGACAACCGCCGCCTGAGTTGGTTTCGCTGGCTCAGGCGCTTCGTTGTTGGTTGGTAAAGCGGGGTAAACAGGGGTAGAGCGAAGCTGTGTCATTCCAGGGGAATTTGCGCCGAATCGGCGAATGTCCCTGGAATGGCATCGTGTTCTGCCATGTCGACTCCGGGCTTTGGCGAGGCGGCCCACACCTCCCACATTTGACCAGGAGATAAATGCCATGAGCATGTTCAACAAAGTTACCAAGACCTTCCAATGGGGCGCGAATACCGTCACCATGGAAACCGGCGAAGTCGCCCGCCAATCCGGTGGTGCGGTCATGCTGGACATGGACGGGACCGTGGTGCTGGCCACGGTGGTTGCCAAATCTGAGGGCAAACCCGGCCAGGACTTCTTCCCGCTGACCGTCGACTATCTGGAGAAGGCCTATGCCGCAGGCAAGATCCCGGGCAGCTTCTTCAAGCGTGAAGGCCGCCCCAGCGAGTTCGAAACCCTGACCAGCCGCCTGATCGACCGCCCGATCCGTCCCTTGTTTCCGGACGGTTTTTTCAACGAAGTGCAGGTGGTGATCCACACGCTGTCGCTGAACCCCGAAGTCGACGCCGATATCGCGGCCCTGATCGCCACCAGTGCTGCCCTGTCCATCAGCGGCATCCCGTTCAGCGGCCCGATCGGTGCAGCCCGTGTGGGTTACATCAACGGCGCCTACGTGCTCAACCCCGGTCAGACCGCCCGCAAGGAGTCCGCGCTCGACCTGGTGGTCGCCGGTACCGAAGCCGCCGTGCTGATGGTGGAGTCCGAAGCAAAACAGTTGTCCGAAGAGATCATGCTGGGCGCCGTGGTGTTCGGCCACGAGCAGGGCAACATCGCCATCAGTGCCATCCATGAACTGGTCCGCGATGCCGGCAAGCCGGTCTGGGACTGGAAGGCCCCTGCCAAGGACGAAGCACTGATCGCCAAGGTGCAGGCCCTCGCCGGCGACAAGCTGCGCACGGCCTACCAGATCCGCAACAAGCAGGCCCGTACCCAGGCCTGCCGCAGTGCTTATTCCGACGTGATGGCAGCCCTGAAGGCCGAAGGCGCGACCTTCGACTCGGTCAAGGTTGAAGGCATGTTGTTCGACATCGAAGCCGGCCTGGTGCGCAGCCAGATCCTGGCGGGCGAACCACGCATCGATGGCCGCGACACCCGCACCGTGCGTGCGATCGAAATCCGCAACGGCGTGTTGCCCCGTACCCACGGCTCGGCCCTGTTCACCCGTGGCGAGACCCAGGCACTGGTGGTCACCACCCTGGGTACCGAGCGCGACGCGCAACGCATCGACGCACTGTCGGGCGACTACGAAGACCGTTTCATGCTGCACTACAACATGCCTCCCTTTGCCACCGGCGAAACCGGACGCGTGGGCAGCCCGAAGCGGCGCGAAATCGGCCACGGCCGTCTGGCCAAGCGCGCCTTGATCGCGGTGCTGCCGTCCAAGGAGGACTTCCCCTACACCATGCGTGTGGTCAGCGAGATCACCGAGTCCAACGGCTCGTCGAGCATGGCCTCGGTGTGTGGCGGCTGCCTGAGCCTGATGGACGCTGGTGTGCCGATGAAGGCGCACGTGGCCGGCATCGCGATGGGCCTCATCAAGGACGGCAACCGGTTCGCGGTGCTGACCGACATCCTGGGTGACGAAGACCACCTCGGCGACATGGATTTCAAGGTGGCCGGTACCACCAACGGCATCACGGCACTGCAGATGGACATCAAGATCCAGGGCATCACCAAGGAGATCATGCAGGTCGCCCTGGCACAGGCCAAGGAAGCGCGCATGCACATCCTGGGCAAGATGCAGGAAGCCATGTCCGAAGCCAAGACCGAAGTGTCCAACTTCGCCCCGCGCCTGTTCACCATGAAGATCAATCCGGACAAGATTCGCGACGTGATCGGCAAGGGTGGTTCGGTGATCCGCGCCCTGACGGAAGAAACCGGCACGCAGATCAACATCGACGAAGACGGCACCATCACGATCGCATCGACCGACCCGGCCAAGGCCGAGGAAGCCAAGCGCCGCATTGCGCAGATCACCGCCGAAGTGGAAATTGGCAAGGTGTACGAAGGCGCGGTCACCAAGATCCTGGACTTCGGCGCGCTGATCAACCTGCTGCCCGGCAAGGATGGCCTGCTGCACATCAGCCAGATTGCGCACGAGCGCGTCGAGAAGGTGACCGATTACCTGAGCGAAGGCCAGATCGTCAAGGTCAAGGTCCTCGAGACGGATGAAAAAGGGCGTGTGAAGTTGTCCATGAAAGCATTGCTGGACCGTCCTGCGCAGGATCGCGCACCGCAAGACCGCGCTCCGCAGGACCGCGCTCCGCAGGGTGGCGGCAGCGGTTCCGACCAGTCTTGACCACGGTGGGGTCGCAGGCCGCCGATCAACGTGGAATGCCCCCCATTGCCGGCAATGGGAGAACGACCATGAAAGTCATTGAGATCGCCTCGTTTGGCCCGCCCGATGTGCTGCAGGTCGGGGAGCGAGCCCGGCCGGTGCCCGGGCCGGGCGAGTTGCTTGTCCGCGTGACCGCCAGTGGCGTCAACCGTCCGGACGTGCTGCAGCGTACCGGCAACTACCCGGTTCCGCCCGGGGCGTCCGACATCCCCGGCCTCGAGGTGGCGGGTGTCATCGACCAGGGCGACGAAGCCGCGATGGCGCTGGCCGGCTTCAAGCTCGGCGACAGGGTCTGTGCCCTTGTGGCCGGTGGTGGTTATGCCGAGTTTTGCGTTGCGCCCGTCGGCCAATGCCTGCCGGTGCCGCGTGGGTGGACCGACACCGAGGCCGCGTCGCTGCCCGAAACCGTGTTCACTGTCTGGACCAACGTGTTCGACCGCGCCAGGCTGCAGCCAGGTGAGACGCTGCTGGTGCAAGGTGGCTCCAGCGGTATCGGTGTGACGGCCATCCAGATGGCAAGGGCCATCGGCTGTACCGTGATCGTCACCGCCGGCAGCGACGACAAGTGCGCGGCCTGTGTGGCCCTGGGCGCGCACCACGCCATCAACTACCGGACCAGCGACTTCGTCTTGGAAGTCAAGCGCCTGACCGACGGACGCGGCGTGGACGTCGTGCTCGACATGGTCGCGGGTGACTACGTCGCGCGCGAAATCGATTGCCTGGCCGAAGACGGCCGTCTGGCCATCATCGCGGTGCAGGGCGGCGTAAAAAGCACGTTCAATGCCGGGCTGGTACTGCGCAAGCGCCTGACCATCACTGGCTCGACGCTGCGCCCGCGTCCGGTGGCGTTCAAGCAGGCGATTGCACGCAACTGCCTGCAACACGTCTGGCCACACCTGGAAAGCGGGCGTGTCAAACCGGTGATCCATCGTGTGTTCGAAGCGGCTCCTGCCCAGGGACGCAGCGGCGCGGCGCAGGCCCATGAATTGATGGAATCGAACCAGCACATCGGCAAGATCGTGCTCGTCTGGCGGACGACATGAAGCGCAAACTGATCGCCGGCAACTGGAAGTTGAACGGCAGCCTGGCCGCCAACACGGAGCTGATCAACGCCTTGCTTGCCGGCCTGTCGTCGCCGGCCTGCGGCATTGCCGTCTGCGTCCCGGCGCCGTACCTGGCGCAGGTCGGTGCGCTGCTCGCGGGCAGTGCGATCGACCTCGGCGCGCAGGATCTGAGCAGCCACGAGGCTGGCGCCTACACCGGTGAAGTGTGTGGCGCGATGCTGCGCGAGTTCGGTGTCCGCTATGCGATCGTCGGCCATTCGGAGCGGCGCCAATACCATGGTGAAACCGATGCGGTGGTGGTGGACAAGGTGCGCCTGGCGCTGGCTTCTGGCATTACCCCCATCGTGTGTGTCGGAGAAACCCTGGCGCAGCGCGAGGCCGGTCGGACCGACGATGTGGTGAAGCGCCAACTGGCGGCGGTGATCCATGCGAACGGGCATTGCATCAGCGAGATCGTGGTGGCCTACGAGCCGGTCTGGGCCATTGGCACCGGTCGTACGGCCACGCCGGCCCAGGCGCAACAGGTGCATGGCGTGCTGCGCGGGCAACTCAAGGCCGCGACGCCGCAGGCCGAGCGCATGCCGATCCTGTACGGGGGTAGCATGAACGCGGCCAATGCCGCCGAACTTCTTGCTCAGCCCGACATCGATGGCGGCCTGATCGGCGGCGCGTCGCTCAAAGCCGCAGACTTCTTGGCGATCATCGCCGCAGCAAGCCGCGTGGCGGTTTGACCCTATTGCTATCTATCGAGGAGTTCTGATGAATATCGTGTTAACGCTGGTCCTGGTGGTGCAGATGTTGTCGGCGCTGGGCATGATCGGCCTTATTTTGGTGCAGCATGGCAAGGGGGCCGACATGGGGGCCGCCTTCGGAGGCGGCAGCTCCGGCAGCCTCTTCGGTGCCAGTGGCAGCGCCAATTTTCTGTCGCGCACGACTGCAGTGCTCGCCACGGTTTTCTTCGTGTGCACACTGGGCCTGGCCTACTTCGGCAACCTTCGCACGAGCACTGGCAGCAGCAGCGGAAGCGTGCTCGAAGGTGCGGCCTCGAATGTGCCGGCGGCTGCGGCGTCAGTGCCTGCGGCACCTGCCTCTGGCGCGGCATTGATTCCATCGAAATAAGCGTTATTCGAATTGCCTGTCGGGCCTGGAAGCCACTGCAAATCAGGGTAAACTCTAATCTGTCCGGGGAGCAAAAGCCGCGAGGTTCCTCACGCAATCCGGGCAGTTGAAAGCCGCCGTCGTGGTGAAATTGGTAGACACGCTATCTTGAGGGGGTAGTGGCGAAAGCTGTGCGAGTTCGAGTCTCGCCGACGGCACCAGAACAATACCGACCGACCCTGCCCGTTCCAGCTTGTCGGAATTCGTCCATCGAAGCTTCCATGAACCTCGACCAGTACCTGCCAGTCCTGCTGTTTATCCTGGTTGGTGTTGGTGTTGGTGTAGTGCCGCAGGTGCTGGGATACATCCTCGGGCCGAACCGGCCTGACGCAGCCAAGAATTCCCCCTACGAGTGCGGTTTCGAGGCGTTCGAAGATGCCCGCATGAAGTTCGATGTGCGTTACTACCTGGTGGCAATCCTGTTTATTTTGTTCGACCTGGAGATCGCGTTCCTTTTCCCCTGGGCAGTTGCGCTCAAGGAGATTGGTGCGGTGGGTTTCTGGTCGATGATGGTTTTCCTGGGAATCCTCGTGGTGGGTTTTGCCTACGAGTGGAAGAAGGGGGCCCTGGATTGGGAGTGACACGATGATCGAAGGCGTTTTCAAGGAAGGCTTTGCCACCACCAGTTACGACTCGGTGGTGAACTGGGCAAAAACCGGTTCGTTGTGGCCCATGACCTTCGGCCTGGCCTGCTGCGCGATCGAGATGATGCATGCTGGCGCCGCCCGGTACGACATGGAGCGCTTCAGCATGTTGTTCCGGCCCAGCCCGCGCCAGTCCGACCTGATGATCGTGGCGGGCACCCTGTGCAACAAGATGGCACCTGCCTTGCGCAAGGTGTATGACCAGATGAGTGAGCCACGCTGGGTGTTGTCTATGGGTTCCTGTGCCAACGGCGGGGGTTATTACCACTACAGCTACTCGGTTGTGCGTGGTTGCGACCGCATCGTCCCGGTGGATGTCTATGTGCCGGGTTGCCCGCCGACTGCCGAGGCGCTGCTGTACGGCATCATCCAGTTGCAGCAGAAAATCCGCCGCACCAACACCATCGCCCGCGCATGAGGAGCCTCTCATGACCGGTTTTGCTGTTCATCCCGAGACGATCAAGGCGGCGGTTGCCGCCGCTCTCGGCGACCGGGCGCTGCGCCTGACGGTGCAGCTTGGCGAGGTCACGGTCGTCGTGCGTGCGGCCGACTACCTGGCTGCGGCCACCCAGCTGCGCGACGCGTCCGGTTGCAAATTCGAACAACTGATCGACCTGTGCGGCGTCGACTACTCCGAGTACAGCGGCGGCGGGGCGGATGCCGGGCGCTATTGTGTGGTGTCGCACCTGTTGTCGGTCAGCCTGAACCAGCGTGTGCGCGTCAAGGTATTCGCGACCGACGACGAGGTGCCTGTCGTGATGTCGTTGTGTGGCGTCTGGGATTCGGCCAACTGGTTCGAGCGCGAGGCGTTCGACCTGTTCGGCATCGTGTTCGAGGGCCACAACGACCTGCGCCGCATTCTGACCGACTACGGCTTCATCGGCCATCCGTTCAGAAAAGACTTCCCGACCACCGGGCATGTCGAGATGCGTTACGACGCTGAGGCGAAGCGGGTGATTTACCAGGGGGTCACGATCGAGCCGCGCGAGATCACGCCGCGTATCGTGCGGGAAGACAACTACGGGGGCCGGCATTGACCAGCCGGGCTGGAGCCGGTCGCACGCAAGCACACTCGCATGGCTGAGATCAAGAATTACACCCTGAACTTCGGGCCGCAGCATCCGGCTGCGCATGGCGTGTTGCGCCTGGTGCTCGAACTCGACGGCGAGGTCGTGCAGCGGGCAGATCCGCACATCGGGCTGCACCACCGCGCTACCGAAAAACTGGCCGAGAGCAAGACCTATATCCAGTCGCTGCCCTACATGGACCGGCTCGACTACGTGTCGATGATGGCCAACGAGCAGGCCTACTGCCTGGCGATCGAGAAGCTGCTGCAGGTCGATGTACCCCTGCGGGCGCAGTACATCCGCGTGTTGTTCGCCGAGATCACCCGCCTGCTCAACCACCTGTTGTGGCTGGGCGCGCACGGGTTCGATTGCGGCGCGATGAATATCCTCATCTATTGCTTTCGTGAACGCGAGGCCTTGTTCGACATGTACGAAGCCGCCTCGGGCGCGCGCATGCATGCGGCCTATTTCCGGCCCGGCGGCGTTTATCGGGATCTGCCGGACTCCATGCCGCAGTACCAGGTCAGCAAGATCAGGAATGCCAAGGCGATTGCCCAGCTCAATGAAAACCGGCAGGGCAGCCTGCTCGATTTCATCGACGACTTCTGCAAGAACTTCCCCGGCCAGGTCGATGAATACGAGACCCTGCTGACCGACAACCGCATCTGGAAGCAGCGCACCGTCGGCATCGCCGTGGTGTCGCCCGAACGGGCGCTGCATATGGGGTTCACCGGCCCGATGCTGCGTGGCTCGGGTGTGGCCTGGGATCTGCGCAAGAAGCAGCCCTACGATGCGTATGGCATGGTCGACTTCGACATTCCGATCGGCAAGACCGGGGACTGCTACGACCGCTACCTGGTGCGGGTGGCCGAAATGCGCCAGTCCAACCGCATCATGAAGCAATGTGTCGACTGGCTGCGTGCCAACCCGGGCCCGGTGATCACCGACAACCACAAGATTGCGCCGCCCTCGCGCGAAGCGATGAAATCGAGCATGGAAGAGCTGATCCACCACTTCAAGCTGTTCACCGAGGGTTTTCACGTGCCAGCTGGCGAAGCCTATGCGGCGGTCGAGCACCCGAAGGGCGAATTCGGCATCTATATCGTCAGCGATGGTGCCAACAAGCCCTACCGGCTCAAGATCCGGCCGCCCGGGTTTGTGCACCTGGCGGGCCTGGACGAGTTGGCCCGCGGCCACATGATCGCCGACGCGGTGGCGATCATCGGCACCATGGACATTGTGTTTGGGGAGATTGACCGATGATCTCGGAAGCAACGCGCGCGCGTTTTGCGAAGGAAGCCGCGAAATACCCGCCAGACCAGAAGCCGTCCGCCGTGATGGCCTGCCTGGCCATCGTCCAGCAGGAGCTGGGCCATGTCAGCGCCGCGAGCGAGAAGCTGGTGGCGGATTACCTCGGCATGGCCCCGATCGCCGTGCGGGAGGTCACCACCTTCTACAACATGTACAACCAAAAGCCGGTGGGCCGGTACAAGCTCAACGTCTGCACCAACCTGCCCTGCCAGTTACGGGACGGCGCCAGCGCGCTGCACCACCTGGAGCGCAAGCTGGGCATCGGCATGGGCGAAACCACGCAGGACGGCATGTTCACGCTGCAGCAAAGCGAGTGCCTGGGCGCGTGTGCGGATTCCCCGGTGTTGCTGGTGAATGACCGCACGATGTGCAGCTTCATGAGCCATGACAAGCTCGATCAACTGGTCGATGCGTTGCGCGCGGCGGAGGCCCCATGATGCGAGCCGACCAGGTGCTGGCGCAGTTCAAGGCGACCGGTGTCGAGACCTGTTTCCACGACCGCCATATCGATCCGCAGATCTACGCGGGTCTCAATGGTTCCAACTGGCGCCTCAAGGACTACGAGGCGCGCGGTGGGTACCAGGCCCTGCGCAAGGTCCTCGCCATCGACGGTGGTGAGGGCCTGACCCAAGAGCAGGTGATCGCCACGGTCAAGGAATCCGGCCTGCGCGGCCGCGGTGGCGCGGGTTTCCCGACCGGACTGAAGTGGAGCTTCATGCCGCGCCAGTTTCCGGGCCAGAAATACCTGGTGTGCAATTCGGACGAAGGCGAACCGGGCACCTGCAAGGACCGCGACATCCTGCAGTTCAATCCGCACATCGTCATCGAAGGCATGATCATCGCGGCCTACGCCATGGGCATTTCGGTCGGCTACAACTATATCCACGGCGAAATCTTCGACACCTACGACCGCTTCGAGGAAGCCCTGGAAGAAACGCGTGCCGCCGGGCTGCTGGGCGACCGGATCCTGGGCAGCACGTTCAGCTTCCAGCTGCATGCCGCTCACGGCTTCGGCGCCTACATCTGCGGCGA